>JAOAPW010000399.1 GCA_025463105.1 Candidatus Acidiferrum typicum
GAGCCACAGTTTGCGGCCCCAGAGATTGCTTCCAGGTGACCAGCGCGCTGAGGGGCACAAGATTTTTTCCATCGTCGGACTTAATGTACAAGAGCGAGAGATCTTCGGGTTTGGAACGCTCATTGTCTTTCACTTCAAGAATTACCTGATACTGATCCTCGGGTTTTTTGATTAAGTAAAGATAATTTTGCGAATACGCGTTCCGCAGCAGATTCAGAATCCGCGTTTCCGAAACGCCGTAGGTACGAGTTTGATCGCGGCGGATATTAATTTCGAGACTCGGTGTGTTGGCAAAATAATCCGACGAGACAGTCGCAAACCCCGGGAATTGTCTCATCCTGGCCATGAGCTTCTGCGACACTTCATACACTTGCTGCGCGTTCACACCCGAGAGGGCATAGGCGTATTGCCCCTGGTTCTGGTTCGTCGCGCCCGTGCTGATGTTCAAGACCGGCATGGGACGCAGGAATGGGAACACTCCAGGGATGGTGGCAAGCCTGCCCATCAATCTCCCGGCGACAGCCTGGATCGGCGGCCGAACTTGCGGTGGCGGCAGGAATGCGAGCAGCAGGCCCTGATTGGACGCAAGAAACTGGCTATTGCCGGTCAACGTGAAAGTTGCCCCGACGGCGGGATCCTCCCGCATCACTTCGGCAGCCTGATTCTGCAGAGCTTGCATTTGATCGGGAGACGAACCTTCTTTCCCGATCATGACGCCCCAAATGAAGCTGCTGTCGCCAACCGGTAAGAACGCCTTGGGAACGACGTTAAAAAGTAAGACCGTACCAGCCATGCAAAGCACCCACGTCAGCGCGGAAATCCAGCGATGCCGCAGGAACCACCAGAGCGATTTGCCGTAAACGTCAAGAACGCGTTTTTCAATCCGGCCCGTGCTCCGCTCGATCCAATTTTGCTTGATGCCATGTCCCCGCGCCTTCAGCAGCCGCGCGCACATCAAGGGAGTGAGCGTGAGCGACACCAGTCCGGACGCGATGATGGCGACGACAATCGTAATCGCGAATTCACGGAAGATGCGGCCCACAAGGCCGGACATGAACACCAGCGGAAAGAAGACAGCCGCAAGCGATATGGTCATCGAAAGTATGGTGAAGCTGATTTCTTTTGCGCTCTCGAGAGTCGCCTGCAGCGGCGGCTCGCCTTCCTCCATCAAGCGCACCGTGTTCTCCAGAAACACGATGGCGTCGTCCACCAGGAAACCAATCGCCAGAGTCAAAGCCATCAACGACAGGTTGTCCAGGCTGTAACCAAGCAGCCGCATGGCCACGAGAGTGAGCAGCAGCGACATCGGCAGCGCCACAGCAGGAATCAGCGTATCCGTCGCTCTTCCGAGAAACAAAAAGATCACGGCCACTACCAGCACGAACGCAATAAGCAGGGTCGCTTGCACGTCGGCAACCGAGTTCACGATCGTCCGCGAGCGATCATAGATCGGCGTGACGCGCACTGATCCCGGAAGTTCGGCGCTGATGAGCGGCAATAGGTCGGTCACGCTCTTGGCAACCACCACGGCATTCGAACCGGCCTGACGGTTCACGGCGACCACCACGGTGGCAGACGGCTCGGGATAGCCGCGCACCCAGAACCTCATCTTCAAACGCTCGTCCTGGACGGAGTCTTGCACATCGGCAATATCGTGGAGATACACTGGGGCGCCATTCACGCTGTTGACGATTAGATTCCCATACGCCTGGGCGTTATCCAATTGCCCGTTGGGTCGTAGCAACGCAGTCCCCGCCGCGCCGTCCAGCTGTCCCGCGCCCGTGTAGCTGGTGCCATTCTTCACGGCGGCCACCAAATCGTCGATCGAAATGCCGCGAGCCCACATCTTGGAGGGATCGACTTTAATGCGCACGGCGGACTTGGTTCCAAACACATTCACGCTGCTGACGCCCGGCAGGATGCTGATTCTCTGGCCGACCTGCGTGCTCCCGTAATCGTAGAGTCGGCCCGGCGTCACCGAATCGCTGGTGAGCGCAATGTACAAGATGGGCTGATCGTTCGGATTGGTTTTCGAATACGTCGGCGGCGATGGCAAATCTACAGGTAGGCTACCAGTGGCTTGCGAGATTGCAGTCTGGACGTCGGTAGCGGCCGCGTCGATACTCTTGTCCAGGGCAAATTGCAGCGTGAAGCTCACATGTCCCTGCGTGCTTTGCGAGGTCACCAGCTCGAGACCGTTAATCTGCATGAATTGCCGCTCGAGCGGCGTGGCGATGTTGTTGGCCACCGTGTCAGGGCTCGCCCCGGGATAATTCGCTTGCACTGAAATCACGGGGTAATCCACAACCGGCAGATCGTTCACCGGAAGACGCTGGTAGCTGATCACTCCAAAGACAATTACGGAGACGGTCAGGACCGCGGTCATGACCGGCCGGCGGATGAATGGTTCAGATAGATTCATGATTGCCCCGCTGCTTTCGCCGGAGGCGCGGTATTGCCGCCCGCGTTCCCTTGGTCGACACGCACCTTGCCTCCGGGAGTCACCGCGATTTGGCCGTTGAGAATTACCCGCTCTCCGGGTTTTAGCCCGTCCTCGACAACAATCAAATCTCCCTGGCGCTGCCCAAGTTTTATGGGCCTGGCCTCAGCGGTGGAGTCGTCTTTCACGACATAAACGAACGGCCCCTTCGCGGAGTCTTGCGGTGAAGCCGCGGGCACCAGCACGGCTCCCGGCTTCATGGCCAAAATTAGCCTGACGTTCACAAAACGCCCCGGCCACAAACGGTGTGCGCTGTTTGGCACAGTAGCGCGAAGCATCACGGTTCCGCTGGCGCTTTGCACGGCGTTGTCGAGGAAAGTAAGTTGTCCCGCGAATGGCTTGTCCGGTTCATCGGGCAAACGCACTTCGACTTTTAAATTTCCTTTTGTTGTACGGAGCTGCACGGCGGAGAAATCATTTTCCGTGACCGTGAAGTCCGCATAAATCGGATCCAGCCGCTCGATGTTCAGCAGAGTGCTGCTATTGGCGGTGACGACGTTGCCAACATCGACGAGGCGGTGCCCTGCCCGCCCATCGATAGGCGAGCGGATCGCCGTGTATTCCAGGTTCAAACGCGCGGAATCGACCGCGGCTTCGTTTTGCTTGACTTGCGCTTCGGCTAGGTCAACCGCATTTTTGCGTGTGTCATAATCCTGCCGTGCGATGGCCCTCGATTCCACCAGGTCCTGCACGCGCGCAAACTGAATCTTGGCGAAATCCAGCGCCGCTCTTGATTGCACCAGATTGGCTTCGGCCGCGTTCAACTGAGCCTGGAAGGGCCGCGGGTCAATGGTAAAAAGCGCTTCGCCCTTCTTCAAGTCAGCCCCATCGGTAAAATGAATTTCGGTGATGCGTCCCGATACCTCGGGTTGGACCGACACAACTTCCCTGGCAACGCAGCGGCCTACTTCATCGAGGTAGTAGGGCACGTTCTGCGAGACTGCTGACGCAACGGTCACCGGCGCCGGCGGCCGCTCGAAAGCCGGCGCCGCATTCTTCGCGCAACCTGCGAGGACAAGTGCACTGATGCACACAAAACTCAACATTTTCCCAGAAAGGGACATGAAACTTTTACTCCCGTTGCTTCTCGAGATGGAAACCACTTACTTAGAATACGATTTCTCAATATTGGATGTTTCAAATGCCTTCGGCGGCATATCTAGAATAACAGTAATTTCCATGAATACAGTGTTACAAAAGGTTTTCCCAATCTGGTACTGGCGCCGCTTAAACCGACTGTTAAACACTTTAATAGTTTCCAAATCGTCGAAATGGCACCAATTCCCATCGGAACCAAGCGCAGATAACATTAATGAATTATGGCCTGCTCGCCCGATGCCGGCTTATTTCTCTTCATGATCAGAAGAAAAGGGACCAGGCAAATCACGACGGCGGCCAGGATCGAAATGACTTCGACGTAGGCCATGGTCATCGCCTGCCGATCGATCATTCCGGAGACCATGCCGTAAGCCTGCCGCGTGGCGTCGGCCGTGCTTGCGCCCTTCTTCGCTAATGTTTGTGTCAAGCCGCCCAGCAGGCTTTCATAGGCGGGACTGCCGGGCGTGGTATTGGCCATCAGCGTATTGCGCCGTTGCTGCCCAAGGCGCGAAATCGAAGCCGTGATGAGCGCGATTCCTCTGCTGCCGCCAACATTGCGCATGAAACTGTTCATCGAAGAAATCTGATTATTCTTCTCACGGGGAACGCCCACGTAAGCCAGGATATTCTGGGGCACGAAAATAAACGCGAGCCCGAACATCTGGTAGACGCGCATTAGGAACGCGGTGCGGAAATCCATCGTAAGACTGATTCGCGTAGACATGTAAAACAGCGCCACAGAAATGCAAACAAAACCAAAGGCCATCAGTTTGCGCGGATCGATTCGCGAAACTAACATGCCCACGATCGGCAAGACACAAATCATAATGAATCCGCCGCCTGCGAGCGCTTCCCCCGACGTCACCGCGGCATAACCCAGCATCACCTGCAGAAATTGAGGGATCATCACCGTCGTGCCGTACAGCACCATTCCCAGCGTAAGACTGAAAAACATCGCGGTTGCAAAATTGCGGCGCTTGAAGAGGTGGACGTCCACGACGGGATTGGGATGATGCCACTCCCACTTGATCCAAACCACGAAGGCGTACGCCGCCAGTATGGTCAGGCCGACAATCCAGGGAGATGAAAACCAGTCGGCTTCCTGCCCTTTGTCGAGAACGATCTGCAGGCTGGCGATCGCGATGGTGATCAATCCCAGGCCGACATAGTCGGCGCGTATGCTTCTCCTTCTCGCCTGTTCTCGCTTCAGGAACGGAGGATCTTCAACGAATCTGTTCGTCAGATACAAAGAAAGTATTCCCACAGGCACGTTGATGTAAAAAATCCAGCGCCAATTGAAATTGTCGGTAATCCATCCGCCGAGCGTGGGGCCAATCGCGGGCGCCAGCACCACGGCCATGCCGTAAACGGCGAATGCCATGCCGCGCTTCGAAGCTGGAAACGTATCGGCCAGAATCGCCTGCTCACTGGGCTGCAGACCGCCGCCCCCAACTCCCTGCAGCACTCGGAAGAAAATCAGCATCCCCAGGCTGGGCGCGAGGCCGCACAGAAAGCTGCTGCAGGTGAAGAGCGCGACGCACGTCATGTAAAAACGTTTTCTTCCGATGATGGTCGAAAGCCATGCGCTGATCGGAAGAACGATGGCGTTGGAAACCAGATAGCTCGTCAAAACCCAGGTGGATTCTTCATGGCTCGCGGACAGACTTCCGGCAATATGCGGCAATGAAACGTTGGCAATGGAGGTATCCAGCACCTCCATGAACGTAGCCAGAGTAACCGTCAGCGCGATGAGCCACGGATTAAATCTTGGCTTCCAGTTGGCGTCCTGAAGATCGGTCACGGCTCTTTCCTTACTTCAGCCAAACTTTGGGGACGACTGACATGCCCGGGCGCAAGCGTTCGAAACCCGGCTGTCCCGGCTTAAATCGAATGCGCACGGGCAGGCGCTGCACAACCTTCACGTAATTCCCCGTGGCATTCTCCGGCGGCAAAAGACTGGTGATAGAGCCGGTGGCTCCGGGCATGGCTTCGATATAACCATCAAAGTCCTGACCGAATGCGTCCACGGAAATTCTCACCGACTGCTGCGGATGCATTTTTCTCAACTGGCTTTCCTTGAAATTTGCCGTCACCCAGAGATCGCCGAGGTCGGCGACGGTGATGAGCCGCTGTCCCTTGCTGACGTGTTCGCCGACGTCCACGGTGCGCTTGCTGACGACTCCCGCGACAGGCGAAATGATTTTGCAATAGCTGAGGTCGAGCTGTGCGCGATCCACTTCGGCTTTCATGGCCTGCACATCCGCCTGGTGTGATTGCAGCGTAGCTTTGGAAATGGCGATCTGATTGGGCGCATCCACGGTCGCCTGCTCTAAACGGCTATGCGTCTGGTCGAGTTGCGCGCGGCGCTGCTCTACAATTTTCTGCGCGGCTTCGGCGGAAGAGCGCGCGGAATCGACAGCAGCGGCGAGGGCTTTGGCCGTCGCGACCACCTGGTCGTATTGCGACCGCGAAACTTCTTCCTTGTCCACAAGTGATTTGTAGCGCCCAACATCGCTCTGCGCCTTGGCGTTATTTGCTTCAGTCTCCTGCAAACGAGAGAGCGCCGCTGCCTGGTCCCTCTCAGCGCCCGCGAGTGCGGCCTCGGCGTTTGCTACTTCGGATTGACTCGTCGAAATGTTTGTTCGCGAGGAGCTTTGTATGATGGGAATATTCGGATTTTCGGCTCGCAGATTCGCCTGGGCCTTCAGGAACTGCGCCTGCATTTGTTCCAGGGCGACTTCGTAGTCGCGGGAATCCATTTCCGCGACGAGTTGGCCCACCTGGATGGTTTGATTCTCTTCCACGTAAACGGCTTTGATCACACCATCGATTCGCGCCGTGACGCCGTTGAGATGACCATCCACCTGGGCATCATCGGTCGATTCATAGGTTCGCGAGTACGTCCAGAACGCGAGCGCGCCCACCAGGATCACGATGCCCAAAATCGACGCGAAGAGAATGCTCTTGCGGCGTCCCTGACCGTTATTGGCCGCAGATCCGCCATTGTTCTGATTCTCCTGAAGACGCTCGTCCGGCTTCGCAGGTATGGATTCGCGCAGCTCTTCTACAGCCATGTTTATTGACTCCTCAAAAGTTCCCGCATGATTTTTTCCGCCTGGCCGGATGCCCGCGCGACGCTGGCCTTCGCAAGGTTGTGCGCGTTCAGACTCGCGATGTAGTCCTGTTCCGCGCTGGACACCACTTCCTGCGCCTGCACGACCTCGACCGTATCCGCTACGCCGGAAGCGAAACGATCCCTGGACTGCTGAAGCTCGTCCTGCGCGAGCGCGCGCCGGCTTTGCGCCACGCGAACTTGTTCCGCGGCGGCCGTCAGATCGAGAAAGGCCGTTCGCACATCCGCTTCGACTCGGGCGCGTAAATCCTCATATTCCGCGCGCCGCTGCTTGAGTCTGGCGTCCGCCTCCTCGATATCTCCCCCGGAGTGGCCTCCAGCCCAGATGGGAAACCGAAGCTGGCCCGCAACGGAAAATGTTCCGTGCGAGTTGGCCGGATTGACTCCGATCACACCGTAGTCCCCTGAAATATCGAGTGTGGGAAAACGTTCGGCGACTGCCGCTTTGCGGGAAAATTCCGCCGCATGCACTTGCGCCTCGACCGATTTCAGGTCGGAGCGGTTTTGCGCAGCGAGGTCGATGGCCTGCTCGAGCGTCAGATTTTCCAGCGGCGCGTAAGGCAATGCGTCAGTCAACGTTAATTCCTGGCCGGCGGATAACCCGATGAGCCGGGCGAGCGCGATTTTCTGCTTGGCGAAGGCGGCTTGTTCCGAGGTCAACCGTTGCTGCTGCGTTTGCAGTTCCACCTCGCTGCGCGTCATATCAATTCGCGCGCTCAGGCCGGAATTGAAGCGATCGAGCGCCTGCTGGTAAATCGCCTGCGCGCTTTCCACTTGCACTTTGGCGGAATCAACGCGCGACGCTTCGGCAATCACCTGCAAATATCCCGCGGTAACGACGTACACAACCAGCTCCCGTGTGTCCTGGACCGAAAGATCGGCGGCGCGCAGCGATTCGCGCGAAGATTGATACGTGCGCAGGGCCTGGATGTCAGCTAATTTTTGGGTCACGCCCGCGCGCAAGTCGAAAAAGTTGAATGGCCCGACAATCGAGGGGATGGACAACGCCGAGCTCGGCGGGGCATTAAACTTGAAACCGAAGGCAGCCAGGTCGATTTGCTGATCGACCTCGCGAAGATACCCGTTCAAATTTGGCATTAGTGGGCTACGCGCGACAGTGCTCTCCCCGTGCGCCTGGCGTAGACTTTGCAGCGATTCAATTGTCCCCAGGTTATACCGCAGGCCTCTTTTCACGGCCTCGTCGAGAGATAGAGACAGCGGTCCGCTCGAAGGAGCATCCGATGGAACACTCCCCTGGAGCGCGCCCTGCGTTTGCATACTGCCGCTCGATGAACTTGCCGCCAGAGAATCGGTTTGCGCAAATGCAACAGCGGCCACGGGCAACAGGCTCACGGCCAGGAGAATGGAACGAAGCCATCGGTATCGCATGAAGACGCACTCGATTCTTCAGAATCTGCCGGCGCCGTCTGACACTTTCAGTCACAGCGGGCAACTCAGATTGCAAAACGGGAAGAGCGCTCTCGGGAATGGCAAATAACACTTGCGCGGCCGCGAGCGCCCGATATAAGATACATACACGTATGTATGCTGTCAAGCACAGCGATCCGGGTACGTGTCTCTTGCTCGCCTGAATTATGAGAGGACTCTCATCAACCGTGAAACAGGATCCCAAGCGCCGCCTTGGCATGGCGTCGAAGATGGACGCTCGCTCCCGGCAAGCCGCGAGAACCGAAGCGACTCGGCGGAAACTTCTAGCCGCCGCCGAAAGAATTTTTGCCCGCGACGGCTTCGAAGCCGCTCGCTTGGAAGACATTGCAGCCGGGGCAGGCTATACACGCGGCGCGTTCTACGCCAATTTCTGTGGCAAAGAGGAGATCTTTTTCGCCTTATTGGAACAGTGGGTCCGGCAACATATCGATCCCGTCATGACGGCTGTGCGCAAGCAAAAAAGCCCTGAGCGGAAGCTGGCAGCTCTGCGAAAATATTATACGGAAATTGCCACAGATCGGCGGCTTGTTCTGAACGCCCTGGAATTCAAACTTTATGCTTTGCGGCATCCCGAGGCCCATGCCAGATTGCAGGTCAGGCACCGGCGCCTCCGCGCGACATGGGGAGAACTGTTTGCTGAATTGTTGAAGGCGTTCGGCCGCACGCTCCCCATTTCGAATGCAGCCGCTTCGGCGGCCTGCAGTTCGCTCGCTCAAGGACTGCTGCTCGAACAACTGGTCGACCCAAAGACGCTTTCGGAGAAAGATGTTCACCACATTCTGGGTCTCTTTTTCGATTCCATTTTTTCAGTAAGCTGAATTAAATCGGCCTGCACTGTAAAGTATCTGTAACGGAATTGCCAAAACTGGCATCGAATAACCATCATGCGGGAAGTAACGGGAAAGAATTCTTAGGCACAGCAATGAATTGTATGCGTTGGGATTGTCTTAGATTACGAATCGGGCGCGAGCTGCACTCTGGGCCATCCGAAATCAAGTTCCCCGGAATAACAGCAAAGTGCAGGCTTCTTTTGTCATCGGTTTCATCCGAAAAGAGTTAGCGTGAGCGCATTTCAAAAATTCTTGCGGATTGGTGTTGGTCGATCGGCTAGCGTCGGGAGGCGCCAGGAATAACCCATGTGGATTGTCCGGCTAGCACTGCGAAGGCCTTACACCTTTGTTGTGATGGCCTTGCTCATTCTGATCATTGGGCCGCTGGTCATCTATCGGACTCCCACGGATGTTTTTCCGGACATTAATATTCCCGTCGTCAGCGTAATTTGGGGTTATACCGGTCTGTCCGCCGACGAGATCGCTTCACGAATCATCGTGGGGTACGAGC
>JAOAPW010000402.1 GCA_025463105.1 Candidatus Acidiferrum typicum
GGCGCTGAGCGGCCAACCCATTACCGTCTATGGCACGGGCAGGCAGACGCGCAGTTTCTGTTACGTTTCCGATTTAATCGAAGGAATTTACCGGCTGATGCAATCAGACGAACACGAACCTACCAATATCGGCAATCCGCAGGAAATTACCATTCTCGAGTTTGCCAGGCGCATTCACACTTTGCTGGGCGCGACCAAGCCCATCGTTTTTGAACCTCTGCCGCAGGACGATCCTCGCCAGCGCTGCCCGGACATTTCAAAAGCGCGCCGCCTATTGGGTTGGGAGCCCAAAGTAAATCTTGAGGACGGGCTGCGGCTTACACTGGAATCGTTTAAAAAGCAGTTTGCTGCGACCGAGGCAGGCTGAAGTAGAACAATCCTCTCCGGCGAACGAAAATTGTCGCGATGATCCAAGACCGAAACCGGCTGCTGATTGGGCGTTTTTACCACGAGATGTGGAATCGGTTCGATAAGACTGTCTTTCCAAACATTCTCACCGAAGACATACGGTTTCGCGGATCCCTTGGACAATACAAGAACGGTTACGCCGAGTTTGGTGAATATGTTGATTTCATCCAAAGAGCCTTCCCGGATTTCTCGAATGAGGTCGAGGAAATTATTACAGAGGGAGATAAGGCGTTCGCTAAGCTTATTTACCGAGGCACTCATCGGGGTGAGGTCTTTGGTATCGAACCTACCGGGCGACCCATCCAATATGCCGGCGCGGCTGTGTTCAAATTCAGGGATGAGCGGATTGCCGAGGTGTGGGTCCTCGGCGATATTCACGGTCTAATTTCTCAGTTACAAGCAAAATGACCCACGACCAAATAGCTGTTACTGCATTACTGTGACTCCCACCTGATCGGGCCGCCCGAAGCTGATGTATTCAAATCCCAGTGCTTTCATTTCAGCCGGGCGCAGCATATTCCGCGCGTCGATCACCAGGGCTCGCGCCATCTCGACACGAATTTGCTTCCAATCCAGCCGCCTGTATTGTTCCCACTCGGTGAGCAATAGAAGGGCATCAGCCCCGCGCGCTATCTCGTAAGGATCCGCGCTGTAGTGCACGCTGGGAAGCGCCAGGCGGGCGCGCGTCATGGCTTCGGGATCGGTGGCGCGAACAACGGCGCCTTCGGCAAGCAGCCGCCGGATCACTTCGACTGCGGGAGCCAGCCTGATATCGTCCGTATTTGGCTTGAAAGCGATTCCCAACACACCGATCTGTTTTTCCTTCATCACCCAAAGCGCTTTTTTTACTTTGTCCAGCAGTTGGTCGACGCGCTGTTTGTTGACACGCTCGGTTTCCTTGAGCAATCCGAAGTCGATGCCGGCGCTATCGGCAAGCTTGATAAAAGCCTGAACATCCTTGGGCAGGCAGAAGCCTCCAAAACCCAATCCGGCCTTCAAGAACTGGCCGCCGATGCGGGGATCGAGACCCACCGCGCGAGTTACTTCATCGACGTTGCCACCGAGACGCTCGCAAAGATCGGCAAGCACGTTGGCGTAGGAAATTTTCAGAGCCAGAAAAGAATTCGACGCGTGCTTGATCAGTTCGGCGCTGGCAATCGTGGTCACCACGAAATCCGGCGTCGCGGCAGGCGGGCAATCCGGTTGATGCACGGGGCACCGGAACTTACCTTCGAGAATCGGGCGATAAACCTCCCGGAGTTGCTGTTCGCTTTCCTTGTCCTCCACGCCGATGACGATGCGGTCAGGATGAAAGAAATCCTCGACGGCCGTGCCTTCGCGCAAAAACTCCGGATTCGACGCCACGCGAAACTTGGCGCCGGCGTCCCGCGCGTAAACTTGCAGGGCTCGCTTCAATTGTTCCCCTGTTTGTGCGGGAACAGTGCTCTTCTCAATGACAAGTTTCGGGGACCGCGATTCCTTCGCGATCAACCGCGCCACATTGTCAATCGCTGAGAGGTCCGCTGCGCCGCTTTCCGTCGGCGGCGTGCCCACGCAGATGAAAATGATATCCGCGCCGCGCACCGCTTCAGCGCAATCGGCGGTGAACCGCAGACGTCCTTCACGCACCACGGCCTCGAGAACTTTGTCGAGGTTCGGTTCATAAATAGGGATCTTGCCGGCCTGCAACGTCGCGATGCGAGACGCATCGTTATCGGTGGCCACCACGTCGTGTCCGGCCTCAGCCAGGCAGCTTCCCGAAACCAATCCCACATAGCCACACCCGATGACCGCTAGTTTCACGTGCAATTTCCCCCTTCGATGGAGCTTATATATTAGCCGAGTTCAGTGCGAAACCATTCTCGCCCAATCGTCCTGCCGGGGAAAGCGGAATGCCGCCCTTGTTGCGGAGGGCCCACGGTCTTCTGGCGGGCTTCAAGTAAAGCCCGCGCCCGTCAGGATTTCTTGAGCGAAAAGTTTCCGATGACGAGCGCATCGATTCCGGAGCAAAAATAACTGCGCACCGCGTCGCGCGGTGAAACAACCAGCGGCTCGCCAAAAAGATTGAACGACGTATTCACCAGCATCGGCGCCGGAGCGAACTGGCCGAATCGATCGAGCAGCCGCCAAAGAGAGGAGTTGGCCGCACGCTCAACCACATGCAAACGCACGCGGCCCCCGGGAAGAAGAAATCCCTGCAGCAGGCGGACAGCTTCCGGTTTGGCAAAGGCGAGCGTGGCCATGAAATGCGTGGGCGGCGTGTAATCGAAAAATTCCGTGGCCCGCTCGGAAGTCACGGAAATCGCGAATGGCCGGAACGCTTCGCGATGCTTCACATATTCGTTCAAATTTTCCTTGACGTAGGACGCCCACGGCGAAGCCAACAGACTGCGATTTCCCAGCGCGCGCGGACCGAATTCGGCGGCACCCTGAAACCATCCCACGATTTTTCCGGCGACGAGCAATTGTATCGTTTCTTCCAGAATCTGCTCCTTGCTCACGTGAAACCGGTAGCGCGCCTTGCAGTTGTCCAGGACTTGCTTGATTTCCTGGCTGGAGTAAGCCGGCCCCCAGGCGATTTGTGTTTCCGGAGCCTGCCGCGGTTTCCCTTGCATGTGATGTCTTACCAACCATGCGGCTCCCAATGCGGTGCCTTCATTTCCCGCGGCGGGCTGAATGAAAACATCGTCAAAGCCCGTATTTTTTTCCACGTACGACACCACGACGGGATTCAGAAACAATCCGCCCGCCAGTGCCAGCGATTTCGCGCCTGTCTGTTTCCTGTATCGCTCGGCTAGCTCCGCCGCAATTTTGGCGCAAGCCTGCTGGACGCTTGCGGCAAGCTGCTTGCGAATCGCCTGCGGAATGGGCGGGCGCGGTAAACCGTTCTCGGCAGATTTGCCAACGGCAGGATCCACGCCGACGGCCCGATAGAATTTCGATGAAAATGCAATTCGGCCCGCGAGTCCCCAGTTAAAATAGCTGGTCGCAAGATGGGGCAACTTGCCGGCGGCGCCGCGCAGCAGGCCGAGAAAAAGCTCCTCAAACACGGGCTCTCCTTCGAGGCCAAGCCACTGTGTCTTGTGTTCATCCGCATGAGGCTCAAAGCCGATCAGATCCGTAACCTGAGAAAAAATCCATGCGGGCGAATGCGGAAATGAAATGGACTGCAGAATTCGCAGCCGCGTATCTTCGCCGAGGGCGACAGTTCCTGCGCGGCCGTCCCCTTGTTCATCAAGTGTAAGCACAACGGCGCGTCCGGCTGCCGACGCGTAAAAAGCGCTGGCGGCATGGCAGAGGTGATGTTCCAGATGCAACACGCGCAGATTTGTGGATTCACCGAGCGACTGCAGCAACCGCCCGTTGTTGAGTTCACGGCCCAGCTCGCCGAGCGCCTTTGTCTGGTAGTATCCGCTCGGCACCGGCGCGAATGGCGTAAGTCGGGTGCGCAACCATGCCTCCCGCGCCCAGGCGCGCACAGGGCGGCTGGCCACAGCCACGCACTCGACGCCACTCCATCCCGTGCCGGCGCGTTCCAGGCAATACCGGATCGCCTCCCGCGGAATTCCTGTGGTGGCACGCGTCCGCACCAGTTTGCTCTCCTCCATTGCGGCAACGATGCCGCTCTCAGAGAGCAATGCAGCCGAACAATCGTGCACCAACCCGGAAATCCCCAGGATACTCACGCAACCCCCTGGTTCGTATCTACGATGGGCGCGGGCTTTACTTGTTTACGCTGAATCCGGAAGGGAAGCCCGCCAGAAAAAACCCAGTATCGCGAAGTTTACCCGCGGAGGACGAGTGTGTCCACGCGCCGGCTGTTGGAAATTCCTCGGTTCGCGTCAGCGCTTGACTTCAGGGCGAGGGCTCGGAATGACAACCGTTTTAATTTCGCAGATGTTTGCCCGTCTTGAGGGTGTGCGCGATGCGCTCCTGCGTTTTACGTTCGCCACAGAGGGAGACAAAGGCCTCGCGCTCG
>JAOAPW010000404.1 GCA_025463105.1 Candidatus Acidiferrum typicum
TCGCGGCGTCGCAGTTATTGTCGGCAACTCCAGGGCCATGCGGCCAGGAGTCAAGATGAGCGCCGAGTAGTATCCATTCGTCCGGCTTTTCGCGACCCCGGATTTCCGCGACCACGTTTTCCTGATCGGCAAGACCACCGGCGCGCTCCTTATACTTCTCAGTGTGCACGTCCACGCCGGCTTGGCGAAATGCGGCGACACCCCAGGCTACTGCTTGCGCCTCTGCAGGGCTGCCGCTCGCGCGTCCGCCAATTTCATCTTGCAGTCGGCGAAGATTTTCGGCGAGCGGAGACTCACCCTGCGCATTGGCAATAATCTTTGGCGCCGTCTGCTCGCACAGAGATTCACCGGTAGCCGAACAGGCCGGCGTATTGCTCTGCGCTGCCGCGCGAATTCCGGCGAGCGGATCGGGCTGTGAGGGGGATAGTTGCGCTGCCGCGGGGATCGCGTTGACCAGAAACAGGGCAGCGAACAAAGCAGGCCAGGAATGAGCCAATCGCATTTAATTTCCCCCGCGCAGTCTCAATTTCCAGATAGAAATTCGATTCGCTAATTATAGCCCATACAAAGCACCAGGTTTTACGTTTAGGAAAACGCGTCGCGTCAAAGTCTTGTCTCGAAGTCCGCCTGCTGTTAGTTTTCTTCAGCACGGACAGGGGCCCATGACCAAAACAAAAAACGCAAAGTTGCAGAAAGTGTTCGACGTAATTAAAAAGTTTTTTGAAGGGCAATTATCGAAACTCCCACTGGAAATTGCAAAGGTAAAACGAAAAGAGATCAATCAAATTCTTTCCAGCGCCACTCGGCCAGCTCGCAAGAAACGTTCAAAAACTTCAGGAACTCGGACGAAGCGTAAATCAAGCCGATCTCGCGCGAAATCTTCATAAATACTCATTCGCCCGCGGACATCAGCACTAATGGCGTTGTTGATTGTTATAGCCCGCCTCTAAGAGGCGAGTTACAAATTCGTCATAACGATTTAAGTCGCGGCGCGAATTGCATCAGCAACGCGCGCGACGGCGGCGATTTCGGCGACGTCATGGACGCGAACGATGTGCGCTCCACCAAGAATGGATGCGGTTACCGTGGCGGCGGTACCGGGCAAGCGTTCACCGGGAGGCCGTGGCGGCTCTCCCGGTCTGGCCAAAGCCTTGCCGAGAAAACCTTTTCGTGATGTGCCGATTACTATGGGGTAGCCGAGGCGTGCGAATTCAGGAAGCCGCGCGAGAATTTCGAAATTTTGGGTGTGGGACTTACCGAAACCGATGCCGGGATCAAGCAGAATTTGCGATTTGGCGAGGCCGGAGCGCCCGGCTCGCGCGATCGCTTCGCGAAGTCCGGTCATCACGTCGCGGATGACGTCTCGTGCAAACGGTCCTCGTTGCATTGTGAGTGGCGTGCCACGCATGTGCATCAGGATAACGGGTGCGCGTGCACGGCGTGCGACCTCGGCGAGGCCGGAATCGGTGCGCAACGCCGAAATGTCGTTGACGATTTCGGCGCCTGTGGCCAGAGCGGCTTTGGCAACTTCCGCCTTCTGTGTATCGATCGAGATAGGGATTCCCAGCTTGCCTCGCAGGGCCTGGAACAAAGGGAGGATGCGAGAAAGCTCTTCCTGCGCGGAAACAGGCGCGGCTGAGGGACGCGTGGATTCCCCGCCAATGTCGAGAATGTCCGCGCCTTCGCGTTCTAATTCCAGCGCACGCGCGACAGCCGCTTGTAAATCCAGGAAATCACCGCCGTCGGAAAAACTGTCGGGAGTGACATTCAGAACTCCCATGATCAACGTGCGTTCTCCGAGCAGCAAGGTGCGGGAGGGCAAACGCAGGCGAAATTGTTTGCGGTTAAACACAGAACGGCAATCATACAGAAAGACATCAATCGTTTGTTAGGGGAGAACATGTTAGGAGAGAATATCAAGATACCCTTTCGGAACGGATTCGTGGAATCAGTAACCCGGGAAGCGCCCGGGGCATCTGAAACAATGTGGTAGGATTGCCGCACGGATTTGAATCGCATCACAAGCTTGGATGGGTCTGTGCCACGCAGATCAGGGGAGAAGCTGGCTGAATGAGGGTGTCAAGGTTCTTTAGAACGACGATTTTACTCTGTGCAGCAGCTGCAAGTATCACGTTTTCGACACGCGCAGGCCGAAGTTCGTCACAGCAGAATGCCGGCGGGCTGGAAAATATTCTCAAACAGCTCGACACCCAGGCAGCGGACTTCCGCAGCCTGACGGCGGACCTTGAACGCACCAAGGTGACCGTCGTAGTCAACGACAAATCCACTGAGTCCGGGAAAATCCTTGTGCGCCGCGATGACAAGATGCGCATCGAAGTGACGCAGCCCGACGCGCGAACGATCCTGCGCGACGGCGACGATTTCTACATCTACAATCCGAAGATCCATCGCGTC
This sequence comes from Candidatus Acidiferrum typicum, assembly GCA_025463105.1. Classification (GTDB taxonomy): domain Bacteria; phylum Acidobacteriota; class Terriglobia; order Acidiferrales; family UBA7541; genus Palsa-360. The sequence goes on from JAOAPW010000404.1 coordinate 2,416, forward strand.
GAGGAATATAATCTGGGAAAGAAAAAATCGCTGGTTGACCAGTTTCTTTTGCTGGGGTTCGGCACGCCGGGATCGGAACTTAAAAAGAGCTACTCCATCACTCTGCAGGGCGAAGAGACGCTGGACAGCCGCAAGGTCGTGCTGCTGGAGTTACTGCCGAAATCGGATGATGTGAAGAACCAGGTTTCTAAAATCCAGTTGTGGCTCGACGAATCAAGCTGGCTTCCAGCGCAACAGAAGTTTTACGAAACCGGATCCGGCGATTACTTTATCATTCAGTACAAGAATATCGCGCGAAACGTGCGAATTGCCGATTCGGAATTTAAGCCTCACTGGCCGCACGGCACTACCCACGTGAAACCGCAAGGATAGATCACTCGCCCGCATTTTTCACGACAACTTGAATCGGAAATTTGGAACTAGCAAGCATGCTGCAGAACGTGGCGCCGGCGTCTCGCCGGCGGTTCTTCGCTCCGCTCGCTGCCAAAAAAAACCGCCGGTGAGACGCTGGCGCCACAATCTGCGGCATGCCGCATTCATGATGCGCCCTAGCGGGTTGCCGCAACTGCCTTGGCCCGTTTTGACCCAGCATGTGATTCTCGGGGGATCTGCGTAGAGCTCGCACCCTTCGCCATCCGTAATTCTTGTTCCAGTAAAAGCTTCTTGCGATCCAGCCCCCAGCGATAGCCGCCGAGCGAACCGTCGGTACGAATGACGCGGTGGCAGGGAACCACGATCGAAGCGGGGTTGGTGGCGCACGCGCGCGCAACGGCTCGCGTGGCGGTGGGCCGTCCGAGCGAATTCGCCAGCTGGCTGTAAGTTCGCGTCGCGCCGAATGGTATCGCGCGCAGCGCTTCCCAGACGCGGCGCTGGAAAGCAGTAGCAGCCACGTCGGTGGGCAAATCGAGCTGCGGTTGCGAGCCCGCGAGATGCCGAACGATCGCGCGAACCCATTGAGAATGCTCATTCGAGTTGCGGCTGATATCGGCCTGCGGGTATTCGTTGCGAAGCGCGGCAGCCAACGGTTCGTCCTTATCGCCGAGATAAACGGCTGAGATACCGCGGTCCGTTGCGGCGACAAGCACTCGCCCCAGGGCGCAATCGGCAATCGTGTAGGAAATCCGCATGCCGTGACCACCCCGGCGGTACGTAGCAGGCGTCATGCCAAGTTGCTCATCGGATTTTTCGTAGAGACGGCTCGGCGATCCGTATCCGGTTTCATAAAGTGCTGTTGTCACGTCAGTCCCCTTTCGTAAATTGGATTTCAGCCGCTCGACGCGAATCGCATCGGCATACTGCCGCGGCGTAATTCCCATCGCGTGACGGAAGCTGCGTTGCAAATGTTGCGCGCTTAGACCTGCGGTGGCAGCGAGGCGGCGAAGGTCTGCGGGGCGATCCGTATCCGTGCCTGCGTCGATTTCGCGGCACACGCGGCTTATCAGTTCAGACTGCATGCTGCGCGGCGCGTTTTGTGGGCGGCAACGCAGGCAGGCGCGGAAACCCGCTCGCTCCGCAGCCTCGGGGATGGCGAAGAACTGTATCTGCTTCGGGCGCGGACGGCGTGAAGGGCACGACGGGCGGCAATAAATTCCTGTCGAGCGCACGCCATAGACGAACGCGCTGTCCATGCGCGCGTCGCGCGAAGCGACGGCGGTGAGGCATCGTCGTCTTGAGAGCGTCCCCGAAACTGGAAGCGTATTTGCTGATTTCATCACGCGCCGGAACATCCCTTTCGCAATCAACATATCCAATTGATCCCTGATGCGCTATCCGAATCTTGCGGTCAAACTAAAATTCAAATGGATCGCGAGAGAGGCGGTTTTTTTGATATGACGTCATGATATTTTCGTATTGTTGAGGGTGTCACCCGTACGGGGTTTCTACGCCCCCCTCGGTACATTTTCCCACGCTCCTGCGGTGGGCTACGTTGTTTCGTCCCTCTGGGACTTTTGAAGGATGCAGAAGTTGAATGCCGGGTCCTGAGCATTCTTGACTGAACTAAGAAACGGAGTAGGAAACTAAGGTATTAAAAGACCGAAGTAAAACACCGGAGAAGGAAGCGTGTTGGCCGGCCATCCCGGGAGGTATGCATTAGGACAATCTACCTGAAACGTGAATTGACGGAAGAATTCGCAAAGAGGATATTCACTGCGCGCAGTGCCAGATGCGGAGGAGCCAGCACACCCATGCGCACTGCTCGAAATCCAAAACTCATGAACCAGTCCGAATCCAGCCGCGGCAAGTCCGCGACCATCGAAAAAATGTCGGCACACGCGGCGACCATGGTGGTCGAAGCTCCCTCGTGGACGACTCGGGCCAAGCCCAAAGGCATCTCGCGCGTGCCGACGCATGCCGTACGCCCAGTCGAGGAGCGGCGAGCCTATGCGCGCGCCAAGCTTAGTTTGGCGTTGCGCCTGAAACGCATCGCTGGGCAACGCGAGCACAAACAACAAAAGCTGTCTACGACAAATATCAGTTCGAGCGGAGTGCTGTTCCTCTGTCCGAAGCGGATTGAGCCGGGAACTCCTATCGAAATCGAAGTTTGCCTGGTGGACCGGCCGCTGGGCCGCGGTACGGTCCGGATGATAACCGTAGCGCATGTTGTGCGA
>JAOAPW010000405.1 GCA_025463105.1 Candidatus Acidiferrum typicum
CTGCTGACCCGCCGATGCCTTTTGAAAAGAAGATGGCGAGCAAGGCGTTGAATGCGCACATCGACAAACAAAATATTGCGTCGCCCCCGTTGCCGGCCGACGAACCAAATCTTGTTGCCGGCGCCAAAATTTACAAGGAACAGTGCGCGGTCTGCCATGGCACGCCGGATCAGCCTTCTCCCGCGTTAGCAGGCAGCATGTTTCCGCATGCAACTTTGATGTTCAAGGACAAGGGAGTGACCGATGACCCGCCGACCGAGAGTTACTGGAAAGCTGCCAACGGGATTCGGCTGTCCGGAATGCCGGCTTTTAAGGGGGCACTGACAGACACGCAGCTTTGGCAAGTGGCTCAATTTGTCGCCAGCACCGACAAACTGCCCGATTCGGCCAAGAAGATGCTCGTCGCTGAGCCATTGCCGGCTACCATGGCGTCAGTCTCGTCCCCGGCCAAAGCTTCTTCGTCAAAATGAGCATAGTTTTTGTATTGAGGTTCGGCCTCGCCCTATCGTGCGCTGGGGAAGGTCCCTGATTTAGGGGCTGCCGCTGTTTCGTTGACGGGATAAGTAAGCTCTGCTAGACTCGCGGCAATGGGACGCACCGGGAAGTCGACAAAGCGCGTAAGCGAACGAAAATCGAGCCGAACTTCCCATAAGCATAAGTCTTTGAAAAATAAGAGTGTTAGTGCAACTGCGGCGCATGCCGAAGCGGTGCGGCAAATGGTGGATCCTCAATTCGAACAGCAACTTAAACTATACGAGCAGGCCGTTCAGCACTTTCATCAGCAAAAGTACGCGAAGGCAAAAGAATTGCTGGAAAAGGCGATAACCGGCCCGAGCAAAGAGCTTGCCGACCGTGCACAGGTGCATCTCCGCATCACCGAGCAGCGCATGGCCAAGCAAGCTTCGCCGTCGCTGAAAACGGTGGAGGAACACTATCAGGCGGGCGTGGCGATGATGAATCTGGGCCGTTGGGACGAAGCGCGCGACCATCTGCTGCGTGCGCGTAAACTGGCTCCCAAGGCCGATTTCGTTTTCTATGCCATGGCCGCACTCGATTGCCTGACGGGTGAGGCCGAGTCCGCAATGGAGAATCTAAAAACCGCCATCCATTTGCGTCCTGAAAATCGCTACCACGCGCGAAATGATGAAGATTTTGCATTTTTGCAGGAAGATCCCCGCTTTACGGAACTGCTCTATCCCGAGCGCGAAGCATCAGGCAGTTAGTCTTGAGCGCCCGCTGATTTTTCAACACCCCGAACGGAGTCCGATGAAGAAAGGGAAGCAACACCCTGTCGCGGGCGCGCGCGTTGTCGCTATCGGCGGCGGCACAGGATTATCGATGTTGCTGCGCGGCATGAAACATTATCTCGCGGGCCGGCGTCATGAAATTAGCGACCTCGCTGCCATCGTCACGGTTACCGACGACGGTGGAAGCTCGGGACGTCTGCGGCGCGAATATCGTGTCCTGCCCCCGGGCGATATCCGCAATTGCATGGTCGCTTTGTCGCAGGATGAAGCGCTGCTGGGGCGTTTGTTTCAGTATCGTTTTCATTCAGGCCGCGGACTGCGAGGACACAGTTTTGGGAACCTGTTTCTAACCGCCTTAACCCATATTACCGGCGATTTTGCCGAGGCAGTGAGAGTCAGCAGCGAGGTCCTTGCGATTCGGGGACGAATTTTTCCCGCGACGCTTGAGAATGTCACGCTGGAAGCTGTGATGAAGGATGGCAAGACCGTTTCCGGTGAAACTCACATCGTGAGTAGCGGAAAGAAAATACGGCGGTTGCGACTGCGCCCGCGTCTGGTTCACCCTCTTCCTGAAGTGCTGGAGGCGATTGCACGGGCCAATCTGATCCTGGTCGGTCCCGGATCGCTTTACACGAGCGTCCTGCCGAACCTGCTTGTCAACGGCGTTGCGGAAGCGATTGAATCGTCCTCTGCCACCAAGGTCTACATCGCGAACTTGATGACACAGCCCGGCGAAACCGAGGGATTTTCCCTTTCCGACCACGTGCGCGTGATTTACGAACATACGCGTCGCAAGCTATTCGACTGGGTTGTCGCGAGCAATCAGATTGTTTCGCCGGAAGTCGCGCGCCGGTATAGCGCACGCAGAGCCGCGCCGGTGCTCGTCGATGTTAAAAAATTGCAGGCGATCGGCCTGCGCTGCATGCTGGATGAGTTGCTCGAAGAGCACGGCGTAGTCCGGCATGATTCCGTGCGTCTGGCGCAACTTCTGGTCGCGGAATTCGTCGGTCCCCAATCCGGTCGTCCTTGAGCCGGCGCAACCCTTAAGGAATTTAGCCACCTCTCCATTCCTCTCCTTGCGCCATGTAGTCCTTGGTTCGTATACTGGCCTTCTCCGGTTGTCTCGCCGAATTTTTCGGTCGCGAGTGCCGGATCGAACGCGTGGGTTCGCCCGGAGGATGCACGAAGCACTGTCCGGGTGTCCGAGGAGAAACGGCCATGGCCACGCTGGTTTCCCGCAATGAGTTCAACGTATATGAATCCGCCGACGCCCGGTTTGAAGCTGCGGCGCGAAAGCTGAACCTCGAAGAGGGGCTGTATCGCTTCCTGAAATATCCGAACAAGGAAATCACCGTCTACATTCCAGTGATGCTTGATAACGGCCACCTGGAGGTATTCATCGGATATCGTGTGCATCATTCAATCGTGCGCGGTCCCGGCAAGGGAGGAATCCGCTTCGCCCCGAACGTGACCCTTGATGAGGTTCGCGCGCTCGCCAGCTGGATGACGTGGAAATGCGCGGTTGTAAATATCCCGTTCGGCGGCGCCAAGGGCGGTGTTATCTGCGACCCGGCGAAGCTCTCCAACGGGGAGCTGGAGCGCATCACGCGGCGCTACACGGCGGAGTTGATCGAATGGTTTGGCCCGGAACGCGATGTTCCTGCTCCCGATCTTGGCACCAATGAACAGACCATGGCCTGGATTATGGACACTTATTCGATGCATGTGCGGCATACCGAGACGGCGGTCGTTACCGGCAAGCCAATCGATCTGGGCGGATCACGCGGCCGTCATGAGGCCACCGGACGCGGCGTGCTGTTTAATTGCGATCGTGCTCTCGCAAAATTCCGCATGCAGCACTTGAATACGCGAGTGATTATTCAGGGATTTGGCAACGTTGGATCGATGACCGCGAAACTGATGCACAAAGCCGGCTACAAGATCGTTGGAGTGGCCGATATTCATGGCGGACTTTACAACGAAAATGGTTTTGACGTTCCGAAATTGCTGGACTGGGTTACCGTTCAGCACAAACCGCTGCCGGAATTTCCAGACGGTGGAACTAAAATAAGTGCCGCCGAAATACTCTTTCTACCGGCGGAAATCGTTATTCCCGCAGCCGTTGAAAACCAGATCACTTCCGAAAACGCGCATCGCCTGCAGACGCGCATTCTTTGCGAAGGCGCCAATGGCCCGTGCACAGCTATGGCTGACGAAATCATCGACAGCAAAGGCATCTTCGTTATTCCCGATATACTCGCCAATGCAGGCGGCGTGACCGTGAGCTATTTCGAGTGGGTGCAGGATCGCCAGGGATATTTCTGGAGCGAACGGGAAGTAAACGAACGGCTGAAAGATGTTATCGAGCGCAGCTTCGAGGAAGTGGTAAAGTACGCGGAACTTCACGGCGTCAATAACCGGGTTGCGGCGTATATGCTGGCGATCGACCGCGTCGCATACGCTCTGAAAGAACGCGGATTTTATGCCTGACGGGAAAAAGATTCTGCAACATTCGCGAGTGGTTCCAGCGGCGAAACGATTCTGCGGCTGGATGTCGAGACTCGCGATGATCGGACGGCCCTGACGCATGCATGCGGAATCGATCACTCCTGGCGCGCTGAAATCAGAGGATGAGCACCGTCGCGAAATCTGTACGGCCGGACGCTGGATCCACGGCCGCGGCTTTGTTGCCTCGACCGACGGAAACATTTCGATTCGCCTGGATTCGCGCCACATTCTGACTTCTCCCACCGGCATCAGCAAGGGCATGATGTCGCCCGACGAGATGGTCATCACCGACTTGCAGGGCCGAAAAATTGCCGGCCGCCGCGAGCCATCCTCGGAGCTGGGGATGCACCTGCTGATTTACCTTCGCCGGCCGGATGTGAACGCTGTTTGCCACGCGCACCCGCCAATTGCTACCGCACATGCCGCAGCCGGACTTCCACTGAACAAGGCGCTGTTGAGCGAGATCGTTCTCTCGCTTGGACACGTCCCGGTGGCGCAATACGGCACGCCTGGCACGCCGGAACTCTCCGATGCCCTCAAACCCCTGGTGCAGAATTACGACGCAATCCTTCTAGCCAACCACGGTGTGGTGACGTGTGGCGGCGATCTGCTCACCGCGTTTTTTCGCATGGAAACGGTCGAGCATTTTGCGCAAGTCTCGTTGGCCACCGAACTGCTCGGCAAACAAGTGCTGCTTTCCGGCCGCGACGTCGAAAAATTGCTCGAGGCTCGCGCGCGTTACGGCATCACCACCGCGGCCCCTGTCACTTCCAGTTGCCCAATAACGAGCGATAACGCGGTAAATGGATCGGAACGTATTTCGGTAACGCGACAGGAGCTGGAAGCGTTGATCGAAGAAGCGGTGCGAAAAGACAGGGCCGCTCGCTGAGAGTCCGCGAAAGTTTGCAAACTGTCTTCTGCTATTGCGGTGAAGCGCTGACCTGGTTTTTCGACGGCTGGCCATGGAGGAGGAAGTATGGGCGAAGCACTCGGCATGGTCGAGACACGCGGGCTCGTCGCGATGATTGAGGCCTCGGACGCGATGCTCAAGACGGCCAACGTCACGCTGGTCGGCTGGGAGAAAATCGGTGCGGGTTACGTCACCGCAATGATTCGCGGCGATGTGGCCGCCGTAAAGGCCGCGACCGATGCCGGCGCCGCGGCTGCCCGCCGCGTAGGCGACCTGATTGCAGTACACGTCATCCCGCGCCCGCACCCGTCTCTGGAGGACATTCTTCCCGTCGGAAAGACAGCTGTCGCTGCCGGGCATTAAACGAGGCGAATGTTTTCGCGGGCCTTCCGACAACGCAACACACGATCGTCGCGACACTATCGGCGAAATTCACTGAGTCGGGTCGTCCTGCTGAGATATCCGGTAAAACTGCATTGGGCGCGAGTGCAGGATTCTCAATAACTGACGGTGCAAAATGAAGTATTCGCGCTTTGAAGATCTCCCTGTCTGGCAAGCTGCATCGGACCTGGCCGTTAGCGTGTTTGCGTTTGGGGAGAATACGGCACTGCGTCGCCACCGCAGTTTGCGAGATCAAATCGAGCGCGCCGCGCTTTCCGTATCGAACAACGTCGCTGAAGGATTTGAGCGGGGAACGACTCCGGAACTCTTGACATTCCTCTACATCGCGCGAGGCTCGGCGGGCGAGATTCGTTCGATGCTCTGTGTGATGGAGCGTATGGCTGCTTTCGGAGATCTCAAATCTGAAATTTCAAATTTGAAATCTCTCGCCGAACAAATTTCGCGCCAACTTCGCGGCTGAGCACAGCATTTGTAGGATTCAACCATTACGGGCCAGCGGTATCTTACGACCAAGTCACGCCATGCCGATCAAGCGCGCCGCGACCGCAATGAATTCATGAAGGAACTGGATGCCATTAGGAAGAAAACGTAAAAGGCGCAAGAAATGCACGGGCGCAGTCTCGGATCTCAAATCTGGAATTTCAAATTTGAGATCGCTCGCGGCGAAAATTGAGTCCCAATTGACGGGCTACTCTGAGAGCAGGGCAGAGCTCTTCATCCCCGTGCCGTTTTTGTCCACACATCATCGATCTGGCACCCGC
>JAOAPW010000411.1 GCA_025463105.1 Candidatus Acidiferrum typicum
GATCACCCTGATTGCTTCCGCTTATAACTTCGCGCCGAATTCACTGTGGTTTCCCCCGCTGATCGAAACATTGATTGCTGTTTCCATCGTTTATATGGCGCTGGAGAATATTGTTGGAGTCAACAAGGTGCAGCGGAGATGGATGGTTGCGTTCGGTTTCGGCCTGGTGCATGGATTTGGATTTTCATTCGCTCTGCGGCAGACGCTGCAATTCGCCGGTTCGCATTTGTTGACTTCCCTGCTCTCCTTCAACGTAGGCGTCGAGCTTGGACAGATTATGATGCTCGCGCTGTTTATCCCCGCATTGGAGATTCTGTTCCGGTACGTCGTCGCCGAACGCATTGGGACGATCATTCTGTCCGCACTCGTAACACACACCGCCTGGCACTGGATGACCGAGCGCGCAACTGTTTTAAATCAGTATCGATTTCAATGGCCGATACTGAATGTGGGTCTGCTGGCGCTCGCGATGCGTTGGATGATGGTGCTCGTGATTCTGGCAGGAATGCTGTGGCTGATACTAGGGCCGCTCCGCGACCGGATCGACCGCGACACCGCGCGCAAAGTGTGGTTGGCGCTGCGGCCACGGCGATCCCCACCGGTTGCGTAGTAAATAAGCGATTGATTCATACCGCCCGGTTGTTCCAAAGACTACTTTGCCGGGTTCTTAGTGGCTGGTTTTTTCGCGGCCGTGGCCGGCTTCGCGGTGGACTTATTATTGAAATCAATAAAGCTGGCGTTATCCTCACAGATCTGTTCCATAATTTTCCAGTCCGCCTTGGACTCGAAGATCAGCTTCGTGCTCCACGGCTGGGTATACGCCTTCGGGTCTTCAACCGTTATGCCAATCTCCAGGGAGTTCGGATCGATGCGCCGGATGCGCTCCACAACGTGCAACGCGTCGCTGTGCGGATGACCCACGCGATCGATCAGACTCTTGTCATTGAAACTGACCGTATCGGCGACGAGCGTGTCTCCCTCCCACTTGCCAATCGAATCTCCCATCCACAAAGGCCCCTGGTTCATATCATGAGGCCGGCCGTCAGTATAAATGCGGCGCACAAAATGATCGTATTCAAACAACATGATCACCTGCCCGGGAATCTGGACAATCTGCATTGGAAATCCAAAAAGATAAATTCGAGGCACTCCGGGCGGGTAACAACTGAAAACCGGATCGCTTAGAACCGTATCCGGATCGTCTCCGTGATACATCGCGCTGTTGACTTTATATTTCGTTGCCGCCCAGAGCGTCATGGGCAGCTCCGTCGGCTGGCCCAGGTCCAGGATAATTCCTGGGTACCCGCGAGCTGTCGCGCCTTTATCACGCAACCTCATCCAAATTCCGGACAGGTCCGCCGCCGGAGCCGTCATCTGAGAATTTGCCGGAGCCGCCTCCGCGGCGGTCTGAGCAAATGCCGCGCACGAAACGAAAAAAAACGCGAGCATCGCAAGCAGCAGACTCTTGGAGCTTTTGAGCATGACGAAGCTTCTCCTGACCCGTGTCTTACCTTCTACGCCGAGCTGCATGCTTCCCTCGAACCTCCAGCAAAACATGGCGCCGAGTTTCGCCTCAGTTAGTATTTTGGTACGTCCGTTATCGAATTCGGATCGAGTTCCTGTCCGGTGGACAATACGACCTTTTGCAGACGCAAAGTGAGTGAACCATTTTTCCCTTTATTACCAATGAGGGTAATCTCGTCGCCCGGCTTCATGGTATCCCTGCTCCAGCCCCGCCGCGACAATACGTTCGGACTATTGGCTTCACTGATCCAGGTTTCAACCTTGCCCTTATCGTTCTTCACGGCGATAGAAATTTCCACATGAGGATTGATGAACTTGTACTCCGTTACCGTTCCCGTCACGGATATCTCTTTCGATGTATCGTAAGCAGCCGCCCCATGGTGCGCCATCCCCGCGAGTGGAACCACGAATAGAACGCCAAGGGCTAAAAGGACCGTTCGCCAATTTTTCATGTATCTCTCCACTGTAAATTGAAGAATTCGACGGCACGCACCCCACCGATATCCGCGCCGACAATAACAGCCTATATCACCGCCAACTCTTGCATGTCAAAGACGAGATGATGCGGTATTGCATCAAGCTCACTATACCAAATCGCTTTTGCGTCATCCGCTAATCAAATATCGCTGTTTTTCTTCCATAAGGAAGGACTCGAAATCCAAGGTGCAGATGGACCGCGCGCGCCAGGACCACCCTTCCCAGATCGCAGCCTATAATTGTCGGCATGAATAATGTTGCCGTTATTTTGAAAGAGGAATTCCGAAATCTCCGCCACCAGGCCCTTTTGATCGGGGCAGCTGACGAGCAAAATGGCTGTAGGTTCTGCGGCCATCAAGACCTTTCGGAATCTACGCCTTCGCGTTCTGCGAGGCTTCTGCCCACTTCCCTTGCGCCTTGACGATTATTTCGATCACTTCACGCACTGCGCCTTCGCCGCCGGCGCGCGACGTTACAAAGTGTGCCGCGCGCTTCACCTCGGGCGCTGCATTCGCTACGGCCACGGCGAGGCCTGCGCGTTGCAATAAAGGAAGGTCGGGAAGATCGTCGCCGACGTAGGCAACTTCCTGATCGCTCGCGCCTGTCGCCCGCAAAATTTCTTCGTACGAGCCGAGCTTTGTTGCCCGCCCTTGATACACAAATTCAATTTCACATTCCCGAGCGCGCTGCGAGACGGCCGACGATTCCCTGCCCGTGATAAGTCCAGTCCGCAATCCCGCTGCCCGCGCAAGCTTCAATCCCGCGCCGTCATACGCGCTAAAACCCTTGATTTCACTGGCCGTGCCGTCTCTTCGCGAAAGCAGCCAGATACGGCCGTCGGTGAGCACGCCGTCGACGTCCATCAACAGGACGCGGATTTTTTTCGCGCGCGTGGAAACCCTAGACGTTGCTTTCACGGAGCTAGATTTCTTCGCCATCAGACCGATTCCTTCTTCTCGACTTCAGCTAGACACTTGTAAGGGCACGGTCCGCCGCGGCGGATGCCCCTACACGGAAATTCTAAAAAAGTTCCAGCGTCCACAAATCGTGCAAATGCACGACGCCGACGGGGCGCCGTTCGGTATCAACAGCTACCAGCGACGTGATTTTTCGTTCTTCCATCATGCGCAGCGCGGAGCCGGCCAGTTCACCCGGCGCGATGGTCTGCGGATTTCTCGTTACGCAATCGCCGACAACCAGATCCAGCGTCGCCGCTCCGCGCCGCTGCATCAGGCGGCGAAGATCGCCGTCGGTAAGGATTCCGGCGAGG
>JAOAPW010000470.1 GCA_025463105.1 Candidatus Acidiferrum typicum
CAGCATGGCCACGAGAAATCAGCATGGACACCTTAGAGCCAAACTCAATCATCATTATCAGCCTGCATAGCCCCAAAGAAAAATTGTGGGGCGCGCTCACGTCCATCAATTCGTCTGGGGTCACCATGCGCGGCATCGATTTGAACTCGTTTGACGACTTCATTCGCCAGGTCATGGATCCGGATGGGGAGCGCATCGGGCTACCCACATTATTTTTTCCCATGCAGCGCGTGGAGCGCATCGCGCTTGACGAGCCACATGGCTCGATCCCGTCGATGGCCGGGCGATTTGAACAAAGAGTGGGCCGATCCTTGCGGGATTATCTCGCGCTGTTCGTCTGACCTACAGTACAATCTCAAAAATGAATTCCCGCATCTTCACTGTCCCGAATCAGCTCACATTCCTGCGACTCGGGTTCCTGCCGTTTTTCATCATTTCGATTCAGTATCACCGATATGACATCGCGCTGGCCGTTCTGATTGTTGCCGGGCTTACCGACGGTCTCGATGGAATCCTGGCACGTACGCTTAACCAGAAGACCGCGCTGGGCGCGTACCTTGATCCCATCGCGGATAAACTTCTGCTCTCTTCTTCGTTCGTTGTGCTCGCTCTGAACCGCAAGATCAGCTGGTGGCTTGCGACGCTGGTGCTGAGCCGCGACGTCCTGCTTCTCACTTCAGCTGCGGTTATTCTCGTTGTCATTGGGTACCGGCCGTTCCCTCCAAGCATCTTCGGCAAACTCACGACGGCGCTGCAAATTCTGCTGGTGTTTTCTGTTGTGCTGCTGGAGGTGGCGGATTGGCACTGGCTGCTGGTTTTCAGAATCGTTCTTGGATACGTTGTCGCCGGACTTACGGTGTTCTCAGGATTCCACTACAGTATCGTGGTCGCTCGCCAGCTAGGCGATCAACACGGACGCGCAAAGACTCCCTCATAAACCGATTTTGTTGCCACATCCGCGCCGTTCTAATGCATACACGCAGAAGAAAAGATTGATGCGTTCGAGTAGCACAGGCTTCAGCCTGTGTGGTTTTGATTTGGTTTGAATTCCCATAAAAGCACACAGACTGAAGTCTGTGCTACTAAGATCGCATCAGGCATGCTGCAGGTAATTCAAGACCATGAATGCGAAGCTCACAAATACGGCGGCACCCGCCACCCAACCGAGCAGATTGGCACGCTTGCGCTCGACGACGTCGACCGGCTGGCGATCGGTCATCACTCGGCCGAGCAGGTAGCCTGCAGCAAGTCCGCCGAGATGAGCAAAATTGTCGGTTCCACGCATGATCAGGCCCAACACGCCAATGTAGACAAGCCACCGGATCAATGAACTTCGCAGCGATTGTGCCGCAATACTTTTCCGGCCCGTAGTCGCCGCGAGCAGCACACCGATTAATCCCAACAATGATCCGGAAGCGCCCACGCTAAGGCTTCCCACAAATGAGCTGAGAACGTATCCTGCAGCGCCACTCGCAACAAAAAGAAACAGGTAGCGGGCGGAACCGTATAGTTCCTCGACCATCGGTCCAATATCCATCAGCACCCACATATTGAAAACGATGTGCAAAATGCTGCCGTGCAGAAAAATTGCGGTAATGAAGCGCCACGGCTGTGTGATGTTGTACGCCAGTGGAAGCGAGGCTCCCAGGCGATAACTGACCTGCGAGGAAATTCCGCCCAGGCTCATCAACCCGCCAAGAGGTCCGCCGCCGGCTGAGCCGAATCCCTGGGTCCGAATCGTAATGATCATCGACAGAATAAACATCACGCAGCAGATCGTCAGCAGGGCATACGTTACCGGAGACGTTTGCGGCATCCAGCGGCCGAGTGATTTGCTCGCAGCGGCGAAGGAAAAGTTCATATTAGCGCCGCATTGGTGGCACTTCGTCGCTGTCGCGCCCACCAGCGTGCCGCATGCGGGACACAGCTGGGGACGCATCTGTTTCGGATCGGATTTGAACATTCCCGCAAGCTGCGCGCGCCAGCGGTCAAGTTTGTAGCGCCATCGTATGGAAAGCGGCAAGACGTCTCCTTGAAAATTTTTCGCATGCCTATAATAGCCGGAATCGCTGTGGACGCGAAATTTGCGGTGCTGGTAGGACAGACACTCTTGGCTGTCCGGTGCAATATCGCTATAGCACACGCGGACAGGCAAGAGTGCCTGTCCCACTTACGTCGCGGAGCGCTTGGCCTCACTGTTACGGCTAGCGGCACTTAAAGCACTCTCGCTGTCGAGTTAATCCTCGAAAAGCCTGGACGATAATATAATTAGTTCGCGGCATCGATTGGGTGATTTGCGTCTGTCCTTGTGGGGGAACAGAACGTGATCTTGGGGATGAGGCGCGCTGAGACGGAGCGAAAGTTATCCCATTGCTAAGGCGTGCTCATTCATTCAAGTTTCCTGTTTTACTTCTTGCAGCGGTCTCTGCCGTGGGATGCGCAGGGCGACGCCCCGCCACGACGACCAATCCTCCCGTCATCGTTCCGCAGCCCGCTCCTCAACCTCCCGCACCGAGTATTGCGCAGCCGCCGGCGACCACCACGCCCAGCGCACCTGGCATTTATGTAGAGGAGGGCATTGCCTCGTGGTATGGCGTTCCCTTTCATGGACGTCGCGCCGCTAACGGCGAAATTTTCGATATGAACACGCTCGTCGCCGCTCATCGCACTTTGCCGTTCGGCAGCATCCTGCGTGTGACCAATCTAAATAACGATCGTCAAGTCGAAGTTCGCGTCATTGACCGCGGCCCGTTCGTCAAGGACCGTGTGTTGGACGTCGCTCGCGCGGCAGCGATTGCACTCGACATGATGGGCTCCGGTACGGCGCCTGTGCGCATAGAATTGCTCACCGGCCCAAGTCCCGCGGTTGGAGATTTCACGGTGCAGGTGGGCTCATTTTCCAATCGCGTGAACGCCGAGTCCCTGCGCGAACGATTGATTCCGAATTATCAACCCATCTTTGTTCAGAGTTATGATGCGGCCAATGGACGCTATTACCGTGTCCTCGTGGGCCGCGTTCCAAATTCAGACGTTGCGCAGCAGCTCTCCATGCAATTGCGCAACGAAGAAGGATTAAAAACCTTCGTGATGCGTCTTGACCTGACAACTGGGCTTGACGACAAGTAGCCCGCCGGAAAACGGGCGCGGGATCTTTTGTAGCTCGTCTCTTCAGAGGCGAGGGTTTGCTTGCAAGTTGCACAGAAATCCCCGCGTCTGTCCCTTCGCGGCCACTCAGGGCAAAAGACGCGGGCTGCAAAAACAAATCCACGAATCGTCAACAGCGGACCGACGAATCACTTTCAACTCTAAACTTTCGACTGTAAACTCTGTAGTCCGAGGACAGACTATGGACGACTGCCTATTCTGCAAAATCAGCCGAAAAGAGATTCCCGCGAAATTAGTCTATTCCGACGATGAAATATTCGCGTTTGAAGACATCCAGCCGCAATCGCCATCTCACATTCTGATCTGTCCCAGGAAACATTTGCCCTCGCTCGCGGAGGCTTCACCGGAGGACGCCGGATTGCTCGGACGTATGCAACTCATTGCGGCGAAACTCGCAACGGAACGCAATCTGAACGACGGCTACCGCACCGTTATCAACAATGGTTCAGGCGCGGGACAATCCGTCTTTCATCTTCATCTGCATTTGCTCGGAGGTCGGGCGTTTCGATGGCCACCCGGGTAGGAAGATGAGGATCTTAAGGAAATGAAGGATGTTGACGAAATGAGCGCGCTCGTTATTTGTGCGTCATGACGTAGACGCCGTCCCAGTCTTTCTTAGGGCCGGCAACGTAATATTCCCGGCAACGATTTGCGTACATTCGCGCGGGGCCATCTTCCGGCCAGCGCTCCAGCAGCTTCTCGAAAATAATTTGGGCATCCTGCCAGCGACGCTCGCGGTAGCATGCGCGTCCTTGCGAGAACATCTCGATGCGTTCCTGCAGATCAGGCGCATCGCCTTCCGGTGTGCCCCGTGTGCCCTACAATTCGTAAAGCGTGACCGGTTGCAGCTTGCCCTTGACGCGGATTAAATCCAGTTCGCGGAAAACCAGCGCCGGATCCTGCTCTT
>JAOAPW010000472.1 GCA_025463105.1 Candidatus Acidiferrum typicum
GGTTATCGGCGATGACGCGGTACCGAAAGTATTTAGCTTTTGAGATAACCATATCCCGGCGATCCACGTCTATCAGTGCAGGGCAGACTGAAATAGGGTTAGAATACCCCTCGAAACCTAAGGAGAGCACCGCGTGAAACCGCCTCCCATGCGCCGGATTGGAATTTTTCTTTTCGTCATGGCCTTCGCAACGATTTCGGCCGTATCGGCACGTCAACAAACGAAAACAACATCAAGCCCAGCGGCGAAGCCCACAATGGTGGCGCTCGACCCCTCGGAAGCGAAATCATTGGGATCGAAGAGCGCGCCGATCACGATCGAAGTCTTCGAAGATTTCCAATGTCCTGCCTGCCGGAATTTTTACGAAACAACTGTGAAGCAACTGATCGACGACTATGTCAATCCGGGCAAAGTGTACTTGATCCATCGCGACTTCCCGCTGGACATGCATCCGTACTCGCATCAGGCCGCGCGCCTGGCCAATGCAGCTGCTGAACTTGGGCAATTTGAAACCGTGGAGCGGGCCCTCTTCGACAGTCAGGACCAGTGGTCCGCGAACGGGAAAATCGAGGAGGCCATCGCCTCGACCGTTCCAGGAGCCCAGATGAAGAAAATCCGCGATTACCAGGCAGCGCACATCAACGACATCAACGCTGCAATCGAGCGCGACCGCACCCTGGGCGTAAAAAGAAATGTCAGCCAGACGCCGTCCATTTATGTTACGTCGCACGGAAAGACCGAAGCGCTCCCCGGCGGCGGCGTGGATTACAAACTATTGAGAAATTATCTGGACTATCTGCTGCGACAATAACGAGCGCGGGCTCTACTTGGAGCCCGCCTGGAATAAAGAATAATGGTCACTTCCGCCGTAACTACCGAATCTCAATCACCGCCGCGCGCCTGGCCGCGCGCGCTGCTCCTATTGGGGCGAGTGATTCTGGGAGTGATTTTCCTAGTTGCCGCCTTCACCAAACTCTATTTCAACGGCGGCTGGCACCTGGGCGATTATCATTTCTTTTTCGGCATGGCCATCAATTCCTACAACTTGCTGCCTGTGTGGGCCGTCGAGCTGCTGGCCCGGGGCCTGCCGTGGTTTGAGTTGGCGCTCGGAGCATTTCTCATCATCGGCATAGGGCTTCGCTGGAGCGGCATCATCGCCAGCGCATTGCTGCTGATATTCATCGCCGCGATGACGCGCGCGTATATCATGGGTCTGGAAATCATGTGCGGCTGCTTTGGCAATAACGAGAAACTCGGCCCGTGGACGTTGGTTCGAGACAGCAGCATGCTGGTCCTCGCGCTGGCAGTTACGATTGGAGCATTTCTCATCAAGAAACGCAGTGCTGCAATTTCCTCCTGATCTTCACTCGCTCCGCAAGCATTTGCGCTAGAATGAATTTCTCATGGTAGAGCTGCCGCCGATTACGCTGCGCCTGCGCGGCCGCAAGGTTGTGGGCCGCGTTGCTTTCGCGATGCTATTGCTGGCCTCCATCGCCATTGGCGCCCTCGTGGGGCTTCTCTTCGTTTATTCGAGTGACCTTCCGCAGATTCGCGCTCTGGAAGATTTTCGCCCGGACATCGTGACCGAACTCTACGCCGACGATGGCCAGATTATCGGCAGCTTCGCATTGCAGCGGCGCATCTTGCTCGCGTACGAACAGATCCCTCCGGTTCTGAAAGACGCCATTCTCACCACCGAAGATCAGCACTTTGAAGAGCACTGGGGCGTGGATTTTACGCGCGTCGCAGGCGCGGCCTGGCGGAATTTTCTGGCGCACCGTGTAGCCGAGGGCGCCAGCACGCTCACCATGCAGCTTGCCGGCACTCTGTTTCTGGATCGCTCCGACCGCACCATGCGCCGCAAGATTCAGGAAACTTTGCTGGCCTTGCAGATTGAGCGCCACTACACCAAGCAGCAGATTTTCACGATGTACTGCAATCAGATTTATTTGTCACACGGCAACTACGGATTTGAAGCCGCCTCGGAATATTATTTCAGCAAGCCGGTGGTCAAGCTCACGGTACCCGAAGCTGCATTACTTGCAGGCATGATTCGCGGGCCGAGTTATTCTCCCATTCTGCACGCGCAACGCGCGCTCGCGCGGCGCAACGTGGTCCTTGATCGCATGGCCCGCGCCGACAAAATCACTCAGGCGCAAGCCCTGCAAGCGATTGCGACGCCGCTGGCGCTGCATATCGAAGCGCCGCACAACACGCTGGCACCCTATTTCGTCGAAGAGATCCGCAAATATCTGGAAGGGACTTACGGGACAGAAACCGTGCACGAACGCGGACTGCGCGTCTATACGACGCTCAATGTGGACGCGCAACGCGCGGCCAATCAGGCCATCCGCGACGGCCTGCACGCCTACGACAGGCGGCACGGCTGGCGCGGCAAACTCGAAAACATTTTGCGCGATCATCGCGACACTCTCGATTCCTACGAGGACGACGATTGGCGGTGGCCGATCAACAAAGGCGACTATGTCACCGGACTGGTCACGGCGGTCGACGACAAAGGCGCGACCATCAAGGTTGGCCCTTATCGCGCCCTGCTTACGCAACCGGATTTTTCCTGGACCGCGCATCGCTCGCCCAAGGAAATTCTCGCCGCCGGAGACCTCGCGCAAGTTTCCATTAAGGACATCAACGGCAATGTCGCGCACGTTCAACTCGAGCAGAACGTCGGCCCGCAGGCCGCCATCGTAGCCATCGACAATCCCAGCGGTGAAATTAAAGCCATGGTTGGCGGTTACAGCTTCGACGAATCGAAATTCAATCGCGCCACGCAGGCGCAACGCCAGGTAGGTTCTTCATTCAAAATCTACGTTTATTCAGCCGCCGCGGAGCAAGGATACACGCCATTCGATACGATTCTGGATGCGCCGTTCACGACCATGAGCGGCGGACAGCCCTACTCACCGCACAATTACGATGAAAAGTTCGAGGGCATGATCACCCTGCGGCGCGCGTTGGAAGGTTCGCGAAACGTTCCCGCGGTGAAACTTGCGGAAAAAATCGGCATGAACAGCGTGATTGACATGGCCCGACGCTTCGGAATTACCAGCGCATTGCCACCCTATCTGCCGATCGCTCTCGGCGCGGCCGACCTGAATCTTCTCGAGCATACTTCCGCGTTTACCGTTTTTCCCGACGACGGTATTCGCATCGACCCGCACATGATCCGCCGCGTTAGCACGTACGATGGCGCTCTGCTTGAGCAGGCCCACCCAGCCGTCCACGATGTGGTCGAACCTGATGTGGCCCGCACGATGACGGCAATGCTTGAAGACGTCGTGCAGTTTGGAACCGGCATGCCTGCTCGGGCCCTGGGCCGTCCTGCCGGAGGAAAAACCGGCACGACAAACGATTTCACCGACGCCTGGTTTATCGGTTTTACGCCGCAATTAACCGCCGGCGTCTGGGTAGGATTTGACGACACCGCAGTCTCCCTCGGCAAGCCCGAAACAGGCGCGATCGCGGCGCTGCCCATCTGGCTTGAATTCATGCGCGGCGCGCTGGCGGGTAAACCTATTGAGGCTTTTCCGAACGTAGTGCCACTGGAAAAGCAGGCGCTGACAAAACAAGTAAAGGTAGATACGCCCGACTCTGCTCCAACCGAGGCGGGTGAAGTGCCGAGGAGCAGTAAGACCCCGGCTGGAAATGACACAAAGCCGCCTGGTATCGTTCCCGCTTTCAAGACGCCGCCTGAGACCGTGCTGCCGCCAAAGCAGACTCCCATCGCAACCGGCGATCCTCGCTGAGAGGTCTTCGCCCGATTGCTAATGAATTATTTGCGGAACGGTTCCCAACCTCGCGCCGGGAGATTTTGCATTCGACCCGCGTCGTCCACTAAAAGGATTCGTTTCTCCCGAGTGATTTCACCGATGACCGTAATGGGAACCCCGCGGATAACGCGCGGTAAGTGCCGGTCCAAACGTTTCGGCACGGTGAAGAGCAATTCGTAATCGTCGCCGCCGTCAAGCGCAAGGCGCAGCGGATCGAGACCCAGCTTCCGCGCGTCATTGGGCACGATCACCTTCGGAATCTTCGCGGCCCACAGCTTTGCGCCAACGCCGCTCGATTCACATAAATGCATAAGATCGGTGGAGAGTCCATCCGACGTGTCAATCATCGAGGTGGCTCTGCCTTTTTTTGCCAGCCAATGGCCCAACTCGAGTCGTGGCTGGGGATAGAAATGTTTGCGGAGCAGCTTCTTCCACTTCTTTGATTTATGCATGCTTCGTTGCAGCAACTGCAATCCAAATTCGGCTTCGCCCAGCGTGCCGCTGACGCAGATCAAGTTTCCCTGCCGCGCCCCCGAACGCAGCATCGCCTGACCGCTCTCGATTTCTCCAATAATGGTCAGATTAATCGCAGCCAGAGTACTTCTTGTGGTGTCGCCGCCGGCAAGCACCAGCCCAAAGGTACGAGCCGCCAGAGCCATTCCCTCC
>JAOAPW010000475.1 GCA_025463105.1 Candidatus Acidiferrum typicum
AAGCATGGAATTATCTGTCGGGCTCATGCTGATTCTGCTCGGCGTGATGAACCTGACCGGCTTGATGCGGCGGGCAATCGAATGGATTACGATGCGCCGGCTTGGCACCGCCACACACTCACACATCATTATGGGACGCCCGATGATTCACACTCACGACGATGAGAGTGACTCGGCATTCGGGGATTCAAAACCTAATTTCGGCTGGGCTCCGCAGTGGTGCCCCCAGTGGTTGAAAACCCTCGGGCTGTTTCACTTTGCGCGCCCGCTGACGGTGGGAATCGTGCATGGCCTTGCGGGATCAGCCGCCGTGGCCTTGCTGGTTCTGACGACAATCCATCGTCCGTCGTGGGCCATCGGCTATCTGCTCATCTTCGGACTCGGAACCATCGCTGGAATGATGCTGATTACCGCGGCGATTGCGCTTCCGTTTACCTATACGATGCGCCGCTTCGTGCAATTGAATCGAGGACTGGCAATAGCTTCGGGAATGCTGAGTGTGGGTTTCGGATTCTTCTTGTGCTACCAGATTGGATTCGTGAACGGTCTATTCACAAAAAATCTGCATTGGAAGTAGAAAATCAGTATCAGGAAAACCCGCTCGTGAGTAAGTTCCTCATTCACCTCGAATAGGTCATTTACCGGAGCTTTTTGAAAGCTCGACGGGTTTGCCATGAGGGGTGTGCCGGTAAGCATCTGCCCAGGCCTCTTTGCGAGCCTGCAGCGCTACTGGATCGGTCAACCCTTTAGCCGTGACCAGACGATCGAGAGCAGCGAGCAAATAGTGATAGTAGCGCGAGCCATCGTCGGGCTCACCGCGATCGGCCGCTGACTTCAACTCATTGGCGAGCGCGGCGTATGCTCGTGTTCGTGATCTTGTTCCTGCGCGTGGGCGAGATCATTTGCCATCGCGGCTCCCGCGGGACCACAGTTTTCAACATTCCGCGTCGCGTCGTGTCCATCGGCGTTCCTTTCCTTCTGGATCAGAGGACGATTCCATCTCTTGGATTCTGCGCAATAATTAAAGTGACGCTCTCTTATGCGGGCTGGCGGCGCCACCGAAGCGGCGCACGTTCACGCAGCCAGGATGCCAGCCGCTCGAGAAATCCCTTTCGCAGCGCAACTTCCAGAAAATTTAGCACTAAGGCAAGGATGAGCCAATAGGGCCACAGCGCTTTGCGTTCGCGCACCAGGGTACCGCGATCGCTCAGCAACTGATCCATCGAAGGGTGCATGCGGCCGCCCGTCACGCGGCTGATTTCGCCGAGCAGAGCCGTGTTGACCGCCTGCGGCTTCATTTCTTCCGTCTCGCGATAGAAACCTGCTTCGGGCAGGACCAACTCGGAGCTTCCTGAAACAATTCGATAAAGGCCGCCCTGGCCCGCCGGAATGTGCGCCTCATAGTGGCCCGGAGAAGTTTCCTCAAGCGAAACGCTGCGGGAAGCTTCTCCCGGAACTTCCACGAGAATGTGCGGAGGGCCCGAAACATTGAGCGCGGCTGCCGTTGGATTGTTCGTATCGCCCAGCAAATCGTAGTACACGACTGCGTCGCCTTCGCCGTTTCCCGGACGAACTCCGGCACGCACGGTGCGGTCGCGATGAGAAGCGTCGCGCACCATTTGCGGCCAAAGCGTTCCGAAGGACGCCCAGCGAACCCATGGCGCCGCCCATCGGCTTCTGGCGTCTGACATGAATGCGATCACGCGGCCCAGGCCGTAGCGCCAGCGCACGAGAAGAGGCTTGTCGGCATCCACGCGCAGAATAGTTTCCGAACCTTCCTTCGCTTCCGCCTTGACGAAGCCCAGCAGCCGCGGCGCGCGCGCGAAATCAATGCCGTCGATAAATTCCACCGGCCGGACGCGCACGGCTCGCACGGGACGCTCCTGAATCGCCAGGTCCTCGGTTGAGCGCACTTCCGCGTTGATGATCTGGGGGATGGATTCCGGATTCTCGACGAAATGTACTTTACCTCTGGTTTTACGCGCGAGTTCTTCCAGCAGTTCGCGGTTTATGTAATCGCCGACTCCAATCGTGGAGATGGTGACTTGTTTCGCGAGCGCATCCCGCTCGAGCCGCGGAAAATCTTCCTGCGTGCCCGGAGTGGAAACGCCGTCCGTGAGCAGAATGATGTGCTTGTGAGTGGCCTGCTCATTCACAATGGTATCGAACGCGGATTGAACGGCCTGATAGATCTTCGTGCCACCGTTGGCCGTAATCTGGCTGATCAGATTGCTCTTGTCCTCGAGATCTCCGGCCGGACCCATAGGAATCACCCAGTTAAAAGTCTCGTCGAACGATATCACGCCAATTTTATCGATGGGCCGCAGGGTCTTGATGCTGGCGCGCGCCGCTTCGCGGGCCATTTCGATTTTTGGGCCGCTCATGCTTCCCGACTTGTCCAGCACGAGCACAACGGCCGTGGGTTTTTCCGGTGGAGGCGCGGCGCGGACCGGGAGCATCTTCTCGAGAGGCGTCTTCGGCTCCTGCGCGAGCTTGGCGTTGCTGTCACCGGCGATAAAAATCAGGCCTCCTCCCGCATAGACATATTTTTCCAGGGCCGCGTCTTCATCGGCGGAAAGTTCATGATCGGGATAATTATCGAGCAGAACGGCGTCCCAGTCCCGAACTCCACGATTCACCGGAAAAGCTGCTGCCGTTTCCACCTCCACTTGCGCCCGCTTCAGGGTCGCCACTAGCGGCACGGAAGCGTCGTGGCCGCCCGTAACGTAGAGTACGCGTGGCCGTCGCACCGACACAGCCTGCGAGAACAATACCTGCTCGGCGCCTGCGCTGGAGATGTGCACCTCCATCAAGTTCACGCCGCTCTCGGCGATCTGCGCCTCAATGTCCACGGCATTATTTCCGCTGTGCAAGTCCGCCTTCGTCGAGCCGATCTCATGCCCCTGGGAAGTAATCCAAACGCGCGCCGGAATGGCGCCCGCACTGTCGATCTGCAATGACAGCATGAATC
>JAOAPW010000479.1 GCA_025463105.1 Candidatus Acidiferrum typicum
AGTTATCGCAACAAACTCGCGAAACACTTGAAACGCAATTGTCCGATCCGCAGATTTTACAGGCCAGTCTGGACGACCCGGTAAAGAAAGTGAATGCCGCAATGATCGCGGGACTGGTTCTTGGCTCACCCGAATTTCAGCGGCGATGAGCGATTCGCTATTTATTGTAGCTCGCGACTTTAGACGCGGGGAATTTCGTAGCCTGGAGCAGAAAACCCTCGCCTCTGAAGAGGCGAGCTGCAACGACCAAATCGTTTTTGAATTCAGCAGGGAGTAAGCCCATGAAAGTTTCTCGGCGAGTTTTTGTAAAAAGCGGCGGCGTGGCCATGATTGGCATGAGCACCATCCCCGCATTTCTGCAGCGCGCGGTGGCCTCGACGCCGATGCCCAACAAGAAAAAACTCATCGTGCTTTTCCAGCGCGGGGCGGCCGACGGACTGAATATCGTCGTCCCGTTCGGCGAAGAGAATTACTACCGCATCCGGCCCACCATCGCGATTCCGCAACCCAGGCAAGGAGGCGAGGGCACCGCAGTCGACCTCGACGGCTTCTTCGGCCTGCATCCCAGCCTTGCGCCACTCGGGCCGCTGTTTCATACAGGCCAGCTTGCCATTGTGCATGCGGCCGGCTCGCCCGACACAACGCGTTCGCATTTTGACGCGCAAGATTTCATGGAATCGGGCACTCCCGGTGTGAAGTCCACCGACGACGGCTGGCTGAATCGCACCGTGCATAGCGCGCACGAGAATAATTCTTCGCCATTCCGCGCTGTGGCCATGGGGCCAAACCTTCCGCTCACGCTCCGAGGTCCCGCCCCTGCGATTGCGCTCGCCGACGTCAAGCAGTTCCGCGTCCTCAGCGAATCCAAAGCCGTCCAGGGCGGCTTCGAGGCGCTTTATGCGCAAACGGTAGATAAAGTTCTGCGCGGCACCGGGACAGAAACGTTTGAAGCCATCGAAATGCTACGCAAGGCTGATCCCTCGCGTTTCCAGCCGGAAAATGGCGCGGAGTATCCGAAGAACCGCGTCGGGCAGACGCTGCAGCAGGTCGCGCAACTCATTAAATGCGACATCGGCATGGAAGTCAGCTTCGTGGATACAGGAGGCTGGGACAATCACGTCAACGAAGGTGGCGCGCAAGGTCAGCTTGCGAATCTGCTGCGCGATCTCGGACAAGGCCTCGCCGCGTTTCACCAGGATATGGGCGATCGCATGGAAGACGTCGTCGTGGTAACCATGTCCGAATTCGGACGCACGGCGCACGAAAACGGCAATCGCGGCACTGACCACGGCCACGCGAACTGCATGTTTGTAATGGGTGGACCGGTTAAAGGCGGAAAAGTTTACGGCCGGTGGCCCGGACTCGGTCCGGAACAGCTAAACGAGGGCCGCGATTTAAAACTCACCACCGACTTCCGCTCCGTGCTCGGCGAAGTCATCAGTGGACACCTGGGCAGCAAAAATCTTCAAACTGTTTTTCCGGGATTCGACAATAACCCTGCAAGATTTCCTCATCTCCTCAAGGTGTGATCTTGCATTCGTGGGGGCACGGCGATACCGTGCCCCTACAGCGATGCGCATCCTACGAGTGAAGGGCCGCGATTTACGGGCAAACACCCTGCTTGCATCCGCGCTTCTTTTCGTCCGGGATATCCGCAAATTTTGCGGGAACGAAGCCGTTGCGATTGGGCATTTCAACTTTCGGCAACGTTTTCGCGTCCAGAACGTCGTCTTCCCTGATGATGGCGCTCTTGGCGAGGATGAACGCGGTAACAGCATAGACCTCGTTCGGGGTGAGCGTTCCGCTTTGACCGCGAGGCATGGCGCGATTAATAAAATCCCAAACCGTTGTGGCATAGGGCCAGTATCCCCCGACGGATCGGACAGGTCGAACCGTGGTGAGCGTCTCGAGGTCAGCCTTGCCTCCTACCACACGGGGTCCAATGCCGCCCCCTTGCCCAGCTGCGCCGTGGCATGCGGCACATTTCGCGGCAAAGATCGGCGCACCTTCTTTTGCAGTTCCTTGTCCAGCGGGCAATCCCTTCCCATCAGGCCCGACGCCAATGTCCCAAGCCTGAATTTCTTCTTTCGTTGGTGTTCTGCCAACATTTGCGTAGGACGGTGTTTGCGCCAAGGAAGCACTCGCGGCGAGCAAAACAATTCCAGCAACGGAGAAGTTAGAAAAGCGCATTTTGCACGCTCCCATCCCGGTTTACCTTCCAGGGTTGAATGGCGTTGAAGTCGCCCACGACTTGCGTCGTTTTTCTAAAATAGTCCACGCTGTCGACGTTCCAGAACTTGGCTACCTCAGCCATCGTCGGTTGGACCACGCCCTGATCATCCGTGCAGCGCGATTGCAGAATCGTCTCCTCCCCGTCCCAAGTCCACGGGCTGGAGAATCGAGTGTGCGACTTCCGAGCGATGGGTTCGTGAAGCTGCGCGTCCTTCCATGTGCGGCCGCCGTCGGTGGAGACTTCGACCCGCCGGACGGCGCCTCCGCCCGACCACGCGAGGCCGGTGATCTCATGGAAGCCACGTCCCGGCAG
>JAOAPW010000487.1 GCA_025463105.1 Candidatus Acidiferrum typicum
GCGCAAGCTCCAGCGCGCCGTCACTGCGGATCGCGATGCCCTTGGCCGTCCCTTTGGAGAAGTCTTCGTAACTTTTTTGTTGCCACGTCTGCGAGCCTTCTCCGAATAGGGGCAACGCAAAAAGGAAAATTGAAAAGGGAATTAAAAGCTTCTTGAGTTTCATTTGATTGTGAACCTTTGAGGAATACTTTTATTTGATCGTGAGGCTGATTACCTGTGAGCCAGCGACCACGAAATCCAGGGGCGTCGACGATTCATCCATCGCCGATTCGCCCGTCACGATCATGTCTTGCGTGCCGCGCATGCCGTCCATCACATTCATTACCGATAACGGCAGACCGGGCATGACCTTGTCTTCCACCAGCGCTTGCGGATTCGATTGCAGCACTGATACATACAGCCGGTCGTTCGTCCGTTCTTTATTCAAAGCTGCGATGGTGGCGTTCAGATCGAGTTTCCGCGCGAAAATGGCTGGCGCGCGTCGGGCTTTGTCCAGCGTGTCGCCATCGCTGATAAGGATTCTGACGTTGCCTTTCGGCGTGCTCGTAGGAATTCGCACCGGAATCTGCTTCACAATGCGCTCCCCGCGATAAGGACGAAGAACCACCTCGACCATCACCTGATCGCCGGGACGGGCTTCCGTCGAATCCGTTCGAGCAGTTTCTATGCGAGCCCAGCGCCGTTCGCGGATCAAATCAAGATCGATCTCAACGCCTTGCATATCTGGAGTCTGATAAGCATTGCTGTAGATGCGCCCGAATCGTTCGCCGACGGAAAGCGCAACTCCCACTGAGGTCGGCTGCGAATCGCCGGGTGCAAACATGTCCTGCATCTGCACAGTCGGATATCCACGCACAGAGATCTTGCCCTGCATGCGATAGCTAGCGTCTTCGCCGTATTCGTTCAGTCCTTGCAAGGCGTTGTAGACAGTTGCCATCATCACTACCGGCGTGAGCTTCGGGTTGTTCAGCATCTCGTAGTGGAATTCCTTGGGCTTCGATCCACCGTGCAGGCGCAGCGTCACCGGGACCATCTGCGATTCCACGCCGAACTTTCCCATGATGCCCGTGTGCCGGTCTTGCACAAACGAGCCGATCGTCTCCGTGCTGGTCGCAATCTTGAATGCGTCCAGCGGAGATGGAAGCGTCGCCAGTACCCGGGACTTCGTCATCGGCATATCTGTTTTGCCGAATTGAAACAGCGGATGTCCGCACGCGAGAAGTCGTTCCGGATCGATGTAAGTCACCGTGCAGGTAGCGGCAATGTCCATGTCTCCGCGAACCAGCACAATTCCCACCGATGATCCCGGCTCAATCGCTTCCGGCTGAGGCATCGAGCTCGACGAACCCGCGCCCATCACTGGCATGATGCCTGCAGATTTAAACTGCGGCATGAACTGTTGCACTGCTTCATTGCTGAATCCGCTGAACACGAGCGGTGCGGAGATCGGCGTCATATAGCTGGCGACCTGTGGCAGGCTCTCCGCTTTCAGCTCCGGTTGACCGCCGCTGATTGACGTGGAGGTTGCTTCTGACTGCGGCCGCGTTGGCGCAAACACGCTCTGCGGCGGCGCGCTGCGATCAAGTTCGTTGATCTCCAGCATCTCCTCTATCGGAGTAATGCCGGCGATCGGCTCTTTGGAGAAAGACCCGATGCGGAGCGACAACGCTCCCACCAGCTTCCCGTCAATGTACACGGGACTGCCGCTCATTCCAGCGACCACTCCGGTGAACTCGACTTTGGTTCCGTGCAGGCGCGCGAGGATGATATTGCTCTTGGGCCCGGTGAAATTTTTGAGCACGCCCAGGACTTCTACATCCATGGGTTCGGGTTTGACGCCTTCAAAGACCGTGTAAGCCACTCCACGCATGCCTGCATGGATCTGGTCGAGGGGCATGATCTCCGCGCGCGTCAGCACCGGCTTGGCCGGAATTGCGCCTGCCGCCGGATTCACTTTGTCGGAGACAGCAGACGGAGTGATTGTCGCGGAAGTTGGGTTTACAGCGGGGACAGGTTTTTTGTCTCCGGCGAAACTGGTTGAAGTCAACAGACAAGCTAGGCTCAGAAGGAGTAAAGGACGGAAGGGAACAGCCATGTTCATACTTTGACACACTGCTTTCGCGTGCAGACCTGCTTTGGCCTGCTTACCTTGATTCGATGAGAGCAGTCCAGAGTAAGTTTCGACTGCTGACCTCAACGCAGGGTAGAATCTACGAAAGCTTGAGATTGAGCTTCTATCTTAACATGCAGAGACTCTGGTAAAGGTAAGCAAAATGACCTATTTCGTACCAAATGCCCGCCACTCGACGCCGAACATTCTGGTTGCCATCCTGATCGTACTTACGTTGGCAGCGCCCGGAGTGACGATTGGGCAAACTACCCCGTCAACAACACAGGGTCAGACTGCTGACCAGCAAAAGCAGCAGCAACAACAGCAGAATCCCGCTGCAGGTGGGCCTCAGGGCGACATTGGTCCCATGGCCGTCCCGAAGAAGAAGACCGAAGACAAACCGCCAGAGAAACAGGAGAAGGTGAAAAATCCTGCGGGACTCGAAGACTACTCTCTGCGTGTCAACGTTCCCCTCGTCAGCGTCGATGTCAGTGTGCTCACGAAGGACGGTCAGTTTATTCCCGGACTGAAGAAAGACAACTTCCGCATCATCGAAGATGGTGTCC
>JAOAPW010000035.1 GCA_025463105.1 Candidatus Acidiferrum typicum
GCCCCCGGTCACCAGAGTCCCCGCGCCATCCATCACGTGATAAATTTCCGACACTTTGAAATGCACAGCAGCAACGCCGGGCGGCGTCTGTGGCCGGTGGATTACGCCGACTGCAACGTTGTACCCTCCCGCGTCAACCACACGAACGTTCGGTTGAGGATTAGTCGCTGCACTGGGCGCCCCGTTCAGATTGGCTTGGATGTCCGCTGCGCTGATATAGGTGGCGGGAAGCGGCTTCGCGGGTGAAGCCGCCTGTTGCGCGGTGGCCACGTCGGGCGCGGCCGCGAACAGCGCGAACAATAATACAAAAAGGCCCAGCATTGCTTTCATCGCCGACTCCTTTTTTGCTATCGAATTTTCAATCCGGAATTTCTGTCTTGGCCTGCGAGCTGACCGATACCTTATACCCGACTGCGTCAGCGCGCAACGCTCCAGCCGTCTGCTTCTTATGATTGATCTCATGAACTGAAGATTTCCCCAGGACCCTAAGTGAGAGGACGAATTGGGTGCCCCACGCGTCGGTTTTACGCGTGGGGTTTTTGATCTGGTTCGCCCAGTTTTTAAACGCCGACCGGATTAGTTGTGACGGTTACAGACCGACCGCCACGCGAAAATCGACGCGTGGGGCACCCGCGTCACCTACGATCCAGACTGCGGTCGGGAGAAAAACCGTCCTGCATTGAAACCGAAACTGTTTGTAGGATAGAGGGGACGCGTGAGCACACAAGCTGAAGTCAAAATATTGGTGCCCGAAAGAGGACTCGAACCTCCACTCCCTTGCGAGAACTAGCTCCTGAAGCTAGCGCGTCTGCCAATTCCGCCATTCGGGCACATAAGCAGGTATTGCGAGGCGAAATCATTGTGCCCACGCATCGCCGCGTTTGTCAACGCGCCTGCCTGCCGAGTCGTGACGCAGTTTAAAAAGAGTCGTGCCCTCTCCGTCCCGAAAAACACGGGACGGAGAGGCCTCTACAAAACCGTTCTCGTTAGTGGCAGTTGTAAAGGCCGCCCGTTCTTGGGGCGGGCAGATGGTCGTTCTCTCCAGAACCAAACTGAGTCACTACTGCTGCCGCATGCGAATTGCACCTTCAAGCTGGATTAAGAACTCGGATTGGATTGCCGGCGAGGTAGGCGCGAACATTCTCGGCGGCTTCGCCGTAAAATGCGCGATAGTTTTCATCTGTGACGTAGCCGAGATGCGGGGTCAGGATGACATTTTCGAGGCGTCGCAGTGCGTGATCCGCGGGCAGCGGTTCCTGATCGTAGACATCCAGCGCGGCGCCTGCGATTTTGCGGGTTTCGAGCGCGGCGATGAGTGCGCGCTCCTCCACGATGGGACCTCGCGAAGTATTGATCAGGTAGGACGTGGATTTCATCGCGGCGAGTTCGTCAGGCCCGACAATGCCGCGCGTGCGTTTGCTCAAAACTGTGTGGATCGTCAGAAAATCGGCGCGGCGAAATAATTCCTGCTTCTCGACGCGCCGCACGCCCAGCGAATCCGCATGCCCGAGCGTCAAGTTTTCACTCCAGGCGATCACGTCCATCATGAACGCTTTCCCGAAAGCGGCTACCTGGCCGCCGAGTTTACCGAGGCCGAGAATTCCCAGCACCTTGCCGTGCAGGCTGACTCCAACTGTGGTCTGCCATGCGCCCTTTCGCATGGCGGCATCTTCGCGCGTAATATTGCGAGCCAGCGCCAGCATCAAGCCCCAGGTTAACTCCGCAGTTGGGTGTCGAAGCGAAGTCGTGCCGCTGACTATGATTCCCTGCTCGGCCGCCGCCTTTTTGTCGATTGACGCGTTCACCATTCCGGTCGTGACCAGAAGTTTCAGCTTCGGCAACCGTTCGAGCAGCGACCGGCGAAACGCCGTGCGCTCCCGCATGGCCACAATGATTTCAAATTCGCGAAGCCGCTCGGCCACGGCGTCTTCGTTCTTGAGCGTGTCGCGAAAGATTTGTATCTGTACGCTGGGACGCAAGCCTTCCCAGTCAGCCATTGTCAGTGCCACGTTCTGGTAGTCGTCGAGAATCGCCAGCCGCATGTCCGTATTAGAGTCTCCGAGAGTGATTTTGGACCATGTAAATATATACTTCTTCGCCGAAAGTTTTCCGTGTTCGTGTTTTACGTAGCACAGACTTCACAGTCTTCGGAAAACCAAACGGCTCGTCATTCCGAGGCACGCTGCGTGCCGAGGAATCCCTCTTTCTTCTGCACACCGAGAGAGATTCCTCACTTCGTTCGGAATGACAACAAAGAGACTTTTTCCGCGCCCGGTTAAGTGTGCGTGGTGGCAATTTATAGCCCACACGTTACCACCGCACACGGACACGATACTTCAGCACCGACGTCCCATCTTTGTCGACAGGTACCTGGAATTGCGCTGCGAACGCGGCGGTCTTGGTGAATTTATACGTCGAACTCACCATTTCCCAATCTCCGCCAATCGGTTCGTTCGCTTCGATGGTGACCGGCACGTCCTTGTGATTCCGCAGCGTAATCTCGTACTCGAATTCGTACAGGCGGTCGGAAAGCCTTTTGTAATCGGTCTGTTTGCGCTCGGCGACGATGTCGAATGCATTGCCGATGTGCAGGCTGATGGTTTCGTCTTTAGGAGTGTGGTCGATGTGATCTTCACCAACAAACAACGAGCCGCCGCGTGAATCCGCCTGATATACGCGCATCGTGCCGGCGGGCAAAGGCATCCCAAGTCCGGCCTTGTCTTCATTCTTAAATTTGTAAAAAACCTGTACGGGATCTTTCAACGGCGCTCCAGGCTGCGCGACGGTGCGGTAATAATAAGACTGCCCGTTCACGACATACACTTTCTGCAAGGGGAAGCGAGAAGCGTTGAGCAGGCTGACCTGTTTTGATTCCTGATCGAAAATCGAAGTGCGGCGCCCGAGCGAGTAGAGATGATATTCGGAGAAGGCCTCTTGAACGAATCCAGCCGGCGCTTCCGCAACGGCCGCGGAGACCTGGTCAATGGCCTTGAAGATGCGCCCGTTTACGGGAAGCTCGCGATGAAGATCGCCCGCCACCAGCTGCAATTGCGCATTCTTGAACGCCGTTCCGCTGTGATTCACGAGCGTGACCCATCCATCGAGATCGCCAGTCGTTTCATCCTTGCCGACGTTCAGCACGTAATCCGCGCTCCAGGAAAGATTTGCCGTAAGGTAGGATGCTTCCACTTTGTGCCGCCGCGCGCCGGAATTTTGCAATGTCCACAGCAGCGTGGGGCGCTCGTAAAGGTTGTCGGGGACCTCGGGAAAGCGAATGCTGTTGTAGCCCAGGTTGGTGATGATGTCATTCCCGATTTTCCAAACCTGGCCGTTATTGTCCGAGAGAAGCCTTGCTTTTACTTCCTGGTCTCCTCGCATCAGCGTGACGTCGCGCCCCACATATTTTTGAAGCAATTTGTTCGGGTCGAGCAAGTCGTATTCATAGTTTTGTTCGAGTACGCCGAGTTTCGATGGTTCCGTCATCGAGCGAAAATGAACTGTAGCGGGATTAACCGATGCCGCTATGTCCATAAACCGCAGATGAGATTCGCCGGCCGGCAGACTAAGTTGGCGAACGTCACGCACCAGGGCGATATTCGAGTTGTAAACAGTAACGGCCAGATCGCTTTGATCGGTAAGCGTCGTTGTGACGGTTCCGTCGGCGGGCTGCGTGCCGACCTGACCCGAGGATTGCGCCGAAGCGGAGCGGTAGAGGAACGGAATCGCGAGCAGCAGCGCGACGAATCCAGCGGCACAAGAAAATCTCAACAATCTGGCGTTTTTCATGAGCAGTCTCCGATGAGGATTTTGATTTCATCCTTCATTGCTTAGAACGAGGCTGCCCGAATTTCTTGCGCAGAATTGTTTTGGTAATTATTTGGAGGTATTGCGGGCGCATGTAAGGGCACGGCAATGCCGTGCCCTTACAACTGGGTGTCTGGCAGAATTGCACCCGACTTCACAAATGTATTTTTTATTGCGCCTTCCAGGTTTTCCCAGCATCCCGCGTGGCGAAACGATGCAGGTCGCTGGCCGTGATCGTGGCGGTCTTTGGATCGACCGCTACAATGCCGATCCAATCGGGTAATTTTCCCGATACGTCCGTAGCCATTGGCGGAGGAGCGATTTTTTCCCAGTGGCTTCCGTCGGTTGTCCGTGCGATGGCTCCGTTGCGTCCGACAATCCAGCAGGCGGTGTCCGAAACGGGCGCGCCGGCAAGCCAATCTTCCTGCAACGGGCTCGCTTGCGAAGTCCAGGTGCCGCCCGCATCGGAAGAGCGCTGGATATTTCCACCCTTCCCGGCGCGCCAGAGAATTTTCGCCGATGGTGTTTTCAATTGGACAGGAAATTCTCCCTGCGCATCGAGCTTCGCCATGGATTGATAATTTCGGCCATTGAGTGGCAAATCCTTCGCTTTGGATTCATTCAGTGAGCCGCTCAGAGTACCGTTTGTTGTCTGGACAGGGGGAGCTTCCCCGGTGACCGTTACACTTTGGGTCGTCGAACGCGGCTGCACCGCGTCGGCAGACGCCTGCGTCTTCGCTTGCGCTTGCGGAGACGGTGGGGCCGCAGGCAGCGGAGCAGCCGCCCGTGCCGCTGGCGCTGGCGTGCTCAGCGCTCCTCCAACTCCTGTGGGGGATCCGATGCCTATCTCATTCGATTCCGCTTTCTGTCTCTTCTCATCGTGCAAACCGCTTTCGGCAGTGTTGGAGTTAGGCGCAATTTCTCGTGCGCCGCCAGCATCGAGGCTTTTCTTTGCCAGCGAATCTGTGGAAGGATTCGCGGAATGATCTCTGTCTGTAGGCGCTTCACTGTTTCTTTTTGGATTGACAGTGGCCTCAGCGGATTGCTGCTTCGTCGGCGCCTCCATGCTTGGCGCAGGTTCGCTCGTGGGAGCTTGCGCAATCAGGTTACCCGCAGGATTTTGATCGGCAGGGCGCCGAGGCGGTCGCATCGCAAACCATATGGCTAGGACGGCCGCAATGCCCAGCGCCGGGGCCAGCCATCGCGTGCGCCAGTTCAGTCGACTCAGATGAGCAGGTTCAGCCGAGTGACGACTCGCTTCGAGCGGCGAACGTGCCACAGCGACCAATTTTCCGA
>JAOAPW010000044.1 GCA_025463105.1 Candidatus Acidiferrum typicum
CGTTACGATGCCTCCCGTCCAACGCTGAAACTGGACTTCCACGAAACCCGCGCGTTCAAATTGCGTCTGGAGCGCTTCAGGAGAAGGAAACGCGCTCACCGAACTGGGAAGATATGCATAGGCCGAGGCATTCCCGGAAATCATTCCGCCCAGAAGCGGAAGAACGCGACGAAAGTAGAACCGGTAGAGCGCACCGAATACTTTACCCGGAGGTTCAGCGAATTCCAGTATGCCCGCGGTGCCGCCGGGCTTTAAAACACGCAATATTTCGTTCAGGCCGGCTTCGTAATTCGCAAGGTTGCGGAAACCGAAGGCGCACGATACGAGATCGAAACTCGCGGCGGCGAAAGGAAGATTCAAGGCGTCGGCCTCGATAAATTCCACCGCGACTTTGGCAGCTTCGGCTTTCGCGCGGGCTTGCACAAGCATCTCAGGGACAAAATCAGATCCGACGATTTCCGCGCCACCTGGAGCCTCTTTTCGGAACGCGAATGCCAGATCTCCCGTTCCGCAGCAAAGGTCCAGCACGCTGGCATTCGGATCATGAAGGATCGCGCTGAATCTGCGCGCTACGCGCCGCCGCCAGACTTTATCGATATCAAGAGAAAGCAGATGATTCAGCAGATCATATCGCGGCGCGATGCGTCCAAACATTTCCCGAACATGAGCGGCAGCTTCGGTTTCATTGCGCACTCCCTCGGGACGCGCGCCCGGAAGCCCGTGCTGCGGCGCAGCGCTCATTTGCGCGGCCCCGCTGAGGCGCACTCGCGCAATATGTCGCTGAGGATTTGGGGATCCGCTTCAGCCCCGCAACGCACTTTGCCGATTTTTTCTGGTAAGACAAATCGCAGACGTCCCGCGCGAGTTTTTTTGTCGGCCTGCATGGCGGCAATCAAGCGAACCGGGGAAGCATCCGGCCATGGCGGAAGCCTGCCAACACCCGAGATTAAACTGATGAGCCGACCGGAATCTTTTGCCGGGAATATTCCGCTTGAAACAGCCAGCTTTGAAGCCGCGATCATTCCCCAACCCACAGCTTCGCCGTGGAGATATTTGCGATATCGCGTGACGCTTTCAAGCGCGTGCGCGAACGTGTGACCGAAGTTCAGAATTTCACGTAATCCGGATTCACGTTCGTCGCGAGAAACGACTCGCGCCTTTTGCAGAATAGAACGCTCAATGACGAAATCGAGCGCTGCCGGGTCGCGGCGGAGAATTTTCTCCAGGTTTTGCTCCAGAAACCGGAATAGCCTCGCATCGCCGATCGCTCCATACTTAATGATCTCGTAGATGCCCGAGCGATACTCACGCTGCGGAAGCGTCCGCAGCAGCTCCGGATCTGCAACCACAAGTTTTGCGGGATAAAACGCTCCAACGAGATTCTTCCCTTCCGGAAGATTTACTCCGGTCTTGCCGCCAATGGCGCTATCCACTTGCGCGACCAGCGTAGTCGGAATGTGCACGAGTTGAACTCCCCGTGCGTAGCTGGCTGCCACAAATCCCGCCACATCCCCGACCACCCCGCCGCCGATGGCTACCAGCAGCGCCCGCCGATCGGCCCCGGCGCGAACCATTTGGCGGCAAGTACGCTCGACGGTAGAAAGATTTTTCGCAGCCTCCCGGTCGTCGAACAAAAGGGTCGCGCGGTGAACTCCCTTGAAAATCTTGTCGAGGCGCGCGCCCAAATATTTCCACACACGCGGTGATGAAACTAGGAAAATTGAGCCTTGACGCCCGAGACCGGCCACAGCTTTCGCTGACTGTGCAGCCGCACGGCGCCCAAACAAAATTTCATACGTCCCACTCGTGGACTGTACTTTAATTTTCTTCATCGGGCTCACAAGGAAACGATTGAAAAATGTAACACAGAATTGAGCCGCATCAGGAGCAATTGGAATCGCGGGGATTTTTAGGAACCGTGTCTTGCCCGGCTCCGAGCGTAAATCTGAAGGTCGAATGCACGATGCGCCACAACAAGCACCCGAATTGAGGATGCCAAAAGAGCCGAGTAAATTCCTACCGGATTTTCTTTTCCAGCTCAGGAAGCGACGCGACGAGCACGTGTCCGGTGATTGCCAGAGTACGCGGATCGATTTTGTCCAGCGTGTCGTTGGTTGTGTGCCAGTACGGCACTTCCAGGTCAATGATATCCGCGGCCGGCACATCGCGTTTCAGAAATGATACGTGATCATCTTCAACCGTGGAGCTTTCGTTGACAAACACTTTTCCGTATCCCAGTCGGGCCGCGGTGGACCACAGGACTTCGGTGAGCCACGGAGTGGAATTGCTCTCGCGCTTGAAAACGGGACTCGCCGGGCCCACCATATCGACCAGAATCATGGCCTTCACATGGCGTAAAGTTCCTGAAAGCGCCAGGCTCGCAGCCAGTTCGCGGCTTCCATAAGTATTGTCGGGATCGGCCCATTGCATGTTGAAGGCTTCCTCGCCATCCAGGAACGCCAGCCAGATTGTCTGGGCATTTTTGCGCGCGCAGACAATCCGCGCAAACTCCAGCAAAACTCCGGTGCTCGACCCGGCGTCATCGGCGCCGACAAAATTGTCGATTCTTTTTGTATCGTAATGCGATGCATACACGACAATATTCGGATTCTCCGAAGGAATTTTTACCAGGATATTTTTCATGGCCACATCGCCAATCGGCGTGGAAGCATGGAAATCCTGCTCTTCCACGGGGCACCCCGAACTCTTGAGCTGTTCGGTAATGTAAGCCTGAGCGCGGTGAATACCATCGCTTCCTGCCGGGTGCGGCCCGATGGCCACAAGCCGTTCAACGTGTTTGTAGGCGCGGGCGCCGTCGAATCCGCCCGTCGTTTCAGGGGGCGGAGCGGTAATAACGCTGGCAAGCGCGGGAGACGCGGCTTTGGGTGCTTCGCTCGCGGGCGCAGTCTGGTGGCTGCAAGCCGCCAACATCAGCATGGCCGTGAGACCCATTGCACCGTGCGCTCTGAATCCGATTCCGCGAAATCGCGCTCGCATTGATCGAGCTCCTTAGCTTACTAACGCCGCCGCTTTAGCCTTTTTTCGCACAACCAGCGCCGCCACTCCTATGCCGATGAAATACAGCGCCACCATCGGGGCCATGAACACCAGCATCGTCGTGGCATCCGGCGTGGGCGTCACGATGGCAGCCACCACAGCGATGATCAAAATGGCGTAGCGCAGATTTTTCCATAAAAATTGCGGCGTAACGATATTAAACAGCGCGAGGAAGAAAATCAGCACCGGCAACTCGAAAATAATTCCCAGCCCCAGGAGCACGATCAGGATGAAATCGAAATATTCATTGATGCTGATCAGCGGTCGGAACGGTCCCTGGAATCCGATCAGGAAATTCAACATATACGGCAGCATCACGAAATATCCGAACGAAATTCCAGCGAGAAACAAAAATAGAGAGGACACGATGAACGTCGTGACGGCGCGCCGCTCATGTTTATAAAGGCCCGGCGCGATAAAAAGCCACACTTGATAGAGCACGAACGGGGCGGCAAGCACGACGCCGATATAAATTCCGAACGTGATGATGATATTGATCAGGCCGGCCGGGCTTGTATAGATCAGCCGGTCATCCAGATTCTGCTTGCGCAGAGCTTCCTGCATGGGATGCGAGATGAAGCCGATGACTTTTTGGGAGATGCTGACGCCGACCATGGCGCCGAGAGCGATGGCGATCGCTGAATTGATGAGCCGCTTGCGCAGATCGACAAGGTGCTCGAAAAACGACATCTTCCCGCCTGCTTCTTGCTCCGGCGCGGTTGTTAACGGGTCAGACGGCGTTGTCATCAGAAGGTTTCTCTTGGGCTGGGGTCGCCGGTTCAGATGCTATTGCCGCCGCGTGGTTGTCCGCTGGTGGTGATGCACCTGTTGGAGCGTCAGCCGCAGGATGAACGCGCGGTACCGTTCCTTCTGGTTCCACGGGCTTCGGGACGAACGGGGACGCCTCAACAGTTGCAGGTGACGGCGCAGGTTGAGGCGGGGTGGAAGCGGCGGCGGCCTCGGCCTCACGAATGCGGGTCTGGCGCTCCAGTTCGCGCACTTCTTCTTCCAGGGCGTAGCGGAAATCGCCCGTCATTTTGCGAAATTCAGCGGTCGCCTTGCCAAGCATGCGGGCCAGCTCCGGCAGCTTCTGCGGGCCGAAGATAACGAGGGCCACGACAAAGAGCACGATCAAATGTGGCATGCTTAACATGGCCGGTGGTCTATGCTTTCTCGGCTACTCGTACTGATTGCCGAGTTTCAGGCCCAGGGGAATCAAATTTGCACCTGCATGTGGGTCCGCTCTGATACTCAAGTGGAATCATAGTGGACAGTCCCAGGGGTGTCAATTCAACCACCGTGCTATGCTATACTTTGTACAGGTCAGAGGCAGGAAAGCGAGGGCGACATGCAGGGTGAAAGACGCGGAGCGTTGCTTGTAATTGGTGTATTGGTGTTATCCGCGGTCCTGGGAGGCATCTACGGCCCTCCGGTCCGCGCCACCTCC
>JAOAPW010000061.1 GCA_025463105.1 Candidatus Acidiferrum typicum
TGGCGCTCGAAATGATCGCGGATAGCGAAGCTATGGTGTCGCTCGAAGTAGTCGAAATTAATCCCGTGATCGATCTGCACAACAAGACGGCCCTGCTGGGCGTGGAAATGCTGCTCTCCGGGCTGGGAAAAAAGATTTTGTAGCGCCGGCGTCCCGCCGGAAGTTTTTTAGCAAATTAGGTGCAAGGCAGCCGGCGAGACGCCGGCGCTACGGAACGCACTTTGCGTGGAGTTGACACTGTCATCAAACGGATCGCGTGAAATTATGACTACAGAAAAAAAGCGTTTGCGCGTTGGAGTACTGTTCGGCGGACGTTCTGGAGAACACGAAGTTTCCCTGATTTCGGCAGCGTCGGTGATCCAGGCGCTCGATCCCGAAAAATATGAACCCGTGCCCATCGGCATCACTAAGGATGGCCAGTGGCTCGCCGGGACCGCGGCGCACAAAATGCTCCCGGAAATTTTGCGTTCAGGCGAACGCGTCATGCTCTCCGCCGATCCCAATGTCGCCGCGCTTGTGCCCGTCAGCAATTCGCGTCCCGATGCGTTGCGCGTGGACGTTGTATTCCCCGTGCTGCACGGCACCTACGGCGAAGACGGCACCGTGCAAGGCCTGCTCGATCTTGCCGGACTCCCGTTCGTGGGTTCGGGCGTGCTTGGCTCCGCGGTTGGCATGGACAAAGATATGCAGAAGCGGTTGTTCCTGCAGGCGAAGCTGCCCGTGGGCGATTTCCTGGCCATCCCGCGCGCCGCATGGGAAAATTCGCGCGGCAAAGTCCTCACCGCGATCCGCAAAAAATTTCGTTTTCCCGTTTTCGTAAAGCCCGCGACGCTGGGGAGCTCGGTCGGCATGACCAAAGCGCACGACGTCAAGGAACTCGAGGCCGCGATGGACCTGGCCGCCGAATTCGCGCAGAAACTTCTGGTCGAGAAAGCGATTCGCGGCCGCGAAATCGAAGTTTCCGTTCTGGGTAACGATGAACCGAAAGCTTCGATTCCAGGTGAAATCGTGCCGCACCGTGAATTCTACGACTACGCCGCAAAATATCTGGAAGAAGGCACGCGCCTGCTGATTCCCGCAAAACTGAACCGCGCACAGGTAAAACGTTTTCAGGAATTCGCCGTCCGCGCTTTCCGTTCGCTCGAATGCCTGGGCATGGCCCGCGTGGATTTTTTCCTCGAGCACCGCACCGGCAAAATACTCCTGAACGAAATCAATACGATACCCGGCTTCACCTCGATCAGCATGTACCCAAAACTCTGGGAAGCGTCCGGCCTCAGCTATCGCAACCTGCTCGATCGTCTGATTGAGCTGGCGCTGGCGCAGCACCGCGAAAAACAACGTACGAAATATACGATCGAGCTTCCCGCTGCCGCTTCATCCAGTTCGCTTGAGGGGTAGATACTCAAACGTTCACGGCCGCGCTTCGTAAACGATGTTGAATGGAGTTTCCGCGGCTCGCCGGAATCGACTGAATCCGGCTGAACTAACCACTTCGCGGATGCGTCCTTCGCCGGCTTGCGCGCCGAGGCAGAGTCCCACCTCCTGCGAGCGTGAACACGGCGTGCACAGCAGAGTTGAAAACGAGTAGTAAACACGGCCCACCGGATTCAGGTTGTCCTTTAATTGGTCATTCGCAAAAGGTTCGACGATCATCCAGGTGCCATCTTTACTGAGCGATTGCAGGACGTGCGTGGCGGCCCCGGCCGGGTCGCCCATATCGTGCAAAGAGTCAAACACGGCTACGAAGTCGTAGCCTTTCCCCGGGTATTCCTTTGCCTTGGCCACTTCGAAGGTGACGCGGTCGGCAACGCCTTCACGCTTGGCGGATTCGCGAGCAGCTTCGATCGATTTGTCATGGTAGTCGAATCCAACGAATCGGGATTTCGGAAATGCTTTTGCCATCAATATGGTTGAAGCTCCCTGCCCGCATCCCACGTCAGCTACTTGCGCTCCTGCCTCCAGTTTTCCCTTCACGTCTTTGAGCGCCGGGATCCATGAGCTTACGAGATTGGCGGCATAACCTGGGCGGAAGAACTTCTCGCAGCCGTGAAATACGCCGGCGTCATGCTCGTGCCATCCCATTCCTGCACCGGTGCGAAACGATTCGGCTATTCGCGGAATCGCAACGAGCGATCCTAAGGCGAGTTCAAACGCTCCCGGAATGTAGGCGGGGCTGTCTTCATTCGCGAGCGCAAAAGCCTGCTCCTCGCTCAGGCTGAACTTATGCGTCTTCTCGTCGTAGGTGACGTATCCACCTGCTGCTTGCGAGGCCAGCCACTCTCGCACGTAGCGTTCGTCGGTTTTTGTTTTGTCGGCGAGTTCCGAAGAAGTCAGTGGCCCACCAGCCAATGCTTTGTACAATCCGAGTTTTTCCCCAAGGACCACCATCCCTGTGTGGACGGCGGCGCCAAGATCGTTTACAAACTGTCCAATAAAAGCATTGAGTTTATCCATGTTCAATGCAGGGCGAGGTGCGGTAGCCATAGTAGTCTCTCCTTTTGAAAAGCTGCCTCAGGTATTGGGTGTGCAACCTGGACAGGAGATTTGGGAGGCACGCTTTGTCGCGAATTTTGCGCCCCGGAAATGTGGAAGTCAAGAGAGGTCGTTCGCAGATGCGTTCACGGCTCTTCTAAAGAACACGGTATTCGCCGACATGTATTCGGATATATTTGCACTCATGAGATTTTCTATCTTCCCGGTCAGTCAGTCTGTCGCATTTTTCAGGCGGCAGATATAAAATGCACAAGGGAGTACCATTCGTGGGCATACTCGATTCGGGCGCCGAAGAACCGAACTCAAAAGCGCTCCGCTACGTCGTGAGCGGAGTCGCATTGGCCTTAATGCTGGCGGGAGCGCTATGGTATTTTCTGCGATTCGCGCCGGAAAAGCGCACCGTGGACCGGTTCATGAGCGCCGTCGTCGCGGGCAATATGCAGGAGGGCTACAAAATTTGGCACCCCAATCCCAGCTTCAAGTTTGAGGATTTTCTGGCGTTCTGGGGGCCCAAGGGTTATTACAGCCCGATCAAAAGCTTTAGAATCGAGACGGCCGAAATGCCGCCTAAAGGCGGCAGCGGAGTCGTCGTGGTCGTCGAACTGAGCGCCTATTCCCCTTTTCCCAAGCCCGAGGATTCCATCAAATTTGCTCAGAATCAGGAAGTGCGCCTGTGGGTCGAGCGTAATGACCAGTCGCTGAGTTTTCCTCCGCCATAAGGTTGTGGTTGCCGCGTAGGGGCACGGCAATGCCGTGCCCCTACAACGCCAAATCGCCTCAAGCTTTCGTTTGATTGCGTTCGAGAACAATCCTGCCCAGGAATGACTTATGCGAAGTCCCTCACAGCGGCGAGCAATTCGCCTGGCGTAATCGTTGAAGTCCCAAGTTTTCCGACGACGACGCCCGCGCCGACATTGGCAAGCACGGCGGCATCGCGCATCGGCGCCCGCGCAGCGACGGCGAGCGCGAGTACGGAAAGCACTGTGTCACCTGCTCCTGTGACATCAAACACCTGCCGGCCATGCGACGCGTGGTCCACGCCCGTCTGACCTACGCGGGCGTAGGTGACCTCGCTGCTGGTAGCGGGCACATGAAAACCGCGTGGCACAGTATCTTCAAATACGTTCAGCCCTTTCCCGCCTCGCGTGATCACTACCGCCGAACAGCCGAAATGCGCCAGCAAAGCCCGGCCCGCCTCACCGATGGACTCATCGTCGTCAAGGTGTCGCGTCACAAAGAAGCCAGCTTCTTTCGCGTTGCAAACGATCGCAGTCGCGCCCCGGTAAGCAAATAGTCGCGTGGTCTTTGGCTTGACGAGCACCGGCACTCCACGGCGATGGCATTCGGTCAGCACGCGGTCCGCAAGTGCGTCGGTCACAACTCCTTTGTCGTAATCCGAAATAACCAGGGCATCGAGGCGCCCGAGCGCAGCCTTGATTCGACGAATAAACGACTCTTCAACAGCGCGGCTGAGCGGCTCGCGGCGTTCGCGGTCTACACGCACAATTTGGTGCTGCCGGGCGATAATGCGCGTTTTCACTGTCGTTATGCGCGATGGGTCGGCCAGCAAACCCTTCGTCGTCATACCGGCGGTTACCAGACATTCGCGAATCGCGCGCCCCGGTTCATCTTCTCCGACTACGCCGAACGATAGGACCGCGGCCCCGAGCGCGGTGAGGTTGGCAGCGACGTTGCCCGCTCCGCCTAACGCCTGGCTCTCGTTCATGAAATCCACGACGGGAACCGGACCCTCCGGCGACAGCCGCTCCGCCGTGCCCCAGACGTAACGGTCCAGCATGAAGTCACCTACTACGGCGATCCGCCGGCCGCGGAGCGCGGTAACAATCCGCGCGAGTTTTCGATTGTCAGTTTTCATAG
Organism: Candidatus Acidiferrum typicum; assembly: GCA_025463105.1. GTDB lineage: Bacteria > Acidobacteriota > Terriglobia > Acidiferrales > UBA7541 > Palsa-360. Next base: position 4,375 of record JAOAPW010000061.1, read on the forward strand.
GAAAAAGATGTCGCCCAAAAATTTAACTCGAGCAACTTTAGCAGAGCGCACGCTTTTCCGCTCACCGCGACGTCGTCGTCGCAAAAAGTGCTTCGGCCAGGCGATCTCCCCACGATTCCCTTACTTCCAGCGCAATGGCGTAGGGAAGAAATTCTTTTGAGGCCTGCGGCGCATCCTGCGTCGTATTCAGCCGTTGCATGCGATCCTGTTCCGCGCTCTGTAGAAACGTTCGGAAACCTTCGATCTCGGCAACCGCTTGTCTGCCACGCGGTGTCATCCGCTTCAACGCGGGCGCCCCTCCGACATTGATCACAACCAAAGCTACCAGCATTACTGTGTATGCCGGCGAAATACCTTGGAACATCTGCTTGAGCACCATCACGAAGCCGAAGCCGAACGCTGCGAAAACTCCCAAACCAATGAGCAGTTGACGCGTGCCGCCCATTCCGCGCAGCGCCAGTTTGCAAGCTGGGATGATACTGGTCAACAAAATCGCTCCCAGGATCAATCCACAGAAAAAGAACCACCACGTCAGGAACAACGCTCCCGAAGTGTCTTTCCCGTCCGCCGTCATGGCCATCGACATTGCCGCAACGAGTGACGCCAGGATCCCGAGGATGATGTATCCCACGTGCCGGGTGAAAAACTGGCCGTCGAGCCGCTTCTGCAATTGCCCCTGAATCGCCAGGGAATATTTATTCAGTTCGTCGCCGTTATTAGGATGAAGGATGATCTCTTTCCGATCATCGAAGAGCATTTCGAGTACACGCCCTTCTTCTGGCGCGAGAGATTTCACCACGTTCGCGTCCGTGTGCAATTGGGTCAGTTTGTACGCACCGTCCTGCATCTGAATCGCGAGGCATCCGCGCGCCGCCAACTGCGCAATCACCGCAGCCAAAGTGCGCGCGTCGCTTCCGGTTGTACGGACGTAGCGAACCGCCGCAGGCGACAATCCTACGGGAGGATCGTATCGCACCGCAACGCTTCCGACCGCAGGCTCAGGTCCTAATTTCATCCACACGATCAAGTAATAGAGAAACAGCGCAGTAGGCGCAGCCAGGAGCCACCGGTCGCGCGAAAGTATGCCCATTTTCGGAGCCGTCACAAATCCCTTTGGCCAGATCGCCACCACGCTCAAACTCTGCGCAGGAGTGAGGTTCGTCGCGCGATAGCTCGGCGTATCAACCGATTTTTCGTCTGATTCCGAGTCCGCATCACGGCCAAGCCGCGTATTTTCGCCGCGTCTGCCCACATAGGCTTGCGTCTGAATATCTTCTGGCGGAATTTCTGCCGGTAGATGTATGCGAACACTCGCCTCTTGTACGGGCAAATCAAAATAGTATCCCAACACGTTCCAATACAGCTCGTCATGGTCCCCCAGTAATCGCGGAACACCTTCCGCCAGATACCTGATCACGAAGGTGTGATCTCCACGAGGAACGGGAACATTGAACTTTCCGATTACCAACTGCCCATATCCAGCGCCGTTTCCGTGTTCGTACGAAATACGTTTCCCGTCCTCAGTCACCTCGATAATCTTTACACGAATGCCCGTGTCGTCCTTCCATTCGCCGGCGAATCGTTTATCCCAGCGCTCATTCGAGCTAATTGGCAGGTGCCGGATCATTCCCCATTTGAAGAACGTCTCCTCGCTGTGTATTACAAATTCTTCCCGCACCTCGATGGAGGTGTCCTCTCGAACGGTAACGTCAGTCGCAAATGAAATAATCCTCTCGCCCGGCGCCGGCTTGGTGGCCGAGCACGGTACTCCCCCCGCAATAATCAGCGCGGCGAGCCCTAAGAGAAACCCAATGCGTCCAAGCGCAATTCTCTTCATACCGACATTGTATATCCGCACTAGAAAGCCGCTCCGGCCGGCAAAGGTGGGTTGATACGTTTCAGACACCTTGTCGTATTGCATATGGGGAGGCTTGAGTGTACCTTGTCGTTCGAATAGAAAGTCGAAACTGAAATTCGGCCTTAATTTCAGCTTTCCCCCGGTGACTAGCACAGCGAAAAATGTCTTTTGACCGGAACTGAATTCTGGAGGAATCCATGATCGTTCAACCTAACCGCCGAACGGTGATCAAGTACGGAGCAGCCGCCGCGCTTACCGCGGGTTTAGGAGGAATCCTGGAAGGCCAGGAGAAAAAGAGCGCCCTTCAGAGAACCGTTGTGATCATGTTTGACGGCTTCGGCGTCGATTATCTTGAGCAAAGCAAGATGCCCGTCCTCGATCAATGGAAACGCGCCGGACTCTATAAGCCCGTCAAAGGGCTGATGCCCTCAGTCACGAATATTAATAATGCCTCGATTTGCTGCGGAGTCTGGCCCGAAGTGCACGGCATCACCGGAAATACTTATTTTGACGAACAGCGCGGCATAGAGGACTACACGGAATCACCCGACCTGCTGCTCGCGCCGACTCTTTTTGAGCGCGCAGGCCGCAAAGGTGTGAAGTCGGCGCTGCTTTCGAGCAAAGCGAAAACGATTACGTTTCTTCTGCGCGGCGCTGAGATTGTGCAGACAGCGGAAAATCCTTCGCCCGAGTGGGTCCAGAAGATTGGTCCCGTGCAATCGATTTACAGCCGCGAGATTAATTACTGGCTGATGGCGGCCGCTATTGACGTGCTAAAAAATCGCCCGGACATCGGCTGCGTTTACATCCACACGACGGATTATCCCATGCACACGTGGGCTCCTGATGCGCCGGAGTCGAAGGAGCATTTGGCACGCATGGATGAGCTTATCGGCCAAGCGATGCACGTGGCGCCGGACGCGGCATTTCTGGTTACGGCCGACCATGGAATGAATGCCAAAACGCTCTGCTGGGATCTTGAAAGAGTGTGCGAGGCCCGGGGAGTTCCGCTCCGAAAAGCGTTTTCGGTGGGCCGCGATCGCTACGTGAAGCAGCACCGAGGCTGCAGCGGAGGCGCCTACGTGTATCTCAAAAACCCGCAGGATGCGGACCGCGTGCGCGAGATCGTTTCATCTCTTAAAGGAGTCGAGCACGTCATCGCTCGCGACGTTGCGGCGCGTGATTACAAGCTGATGAAATCGCGTATCGGAGATTTTGTCGTCTGGGGCGATAAAGATACTGTGTTCGGCGAAATGGATATGGAGCGCGTGGAATTTCCGACCGGGCTTCGATCGCACGGATCGCTGCACGAACTGGATATTCCTTTGTTCGTCTACAACGCGAAGAACGCGCCCTCCGGCGACTACTTTAGCCACAACCTCGATCTGGCTCGCTGGCTCTATAAAGCCTGAGCGGTTTTTCAGGTG
>JAOAPW010000483.1 GCA_025463105.1 Candidatus Acidiferrum typicum
CAGGCCTAGAAGGAACGGCACTGCGGGTCTAGTTTTCTCGGTCATCGTCGTCAAAATGCCCGAGGCAATAACAAACAAGCCAACAAGGCATGCAAGAGTGATTCCATGTGAGGCCCACTTCGAGTGGATGATTGGCTGGATTTTGGCCGCATAGATACAAGCTATGCCGAACAGGATGGCAAAAAACGGCGCCGCAACACGGATGGAGCGATTTGCAAAAGTTTGTAGTGACAGATTTGATTTCAGTTTGAGCCATCCTCCTCCCAGTACAGCGTAGCCGAATGGAAGAGCGAGGCCGCTGATGATAGGCAGAGGATGAACGACGTCTAAAACACTTCCTGCGAAATGCTGATTCTCGACTTTCACGCCTTGCATCAGGCCACCCAAAACGAGTCCCTGCATGAATGCAGCTGCGAGCGAGCCAACTGCAAATGCAACGTCCCATTTACGACGATGCTGCTTCGACTGCACGCGGAACTCAAATGAGACACCGCGAAATCCCAATGCAAGCAACATAAAGATGATTGGAAGATAGAACGCTGGTAACAAAATCGAATATGCGACAGGAAATGCGGCAAGCAGTGTTACGCCGGCCATAATGATCCAAGTCTCGTTGCCATCCCAAGTCGGGGTAATCGAATCCACCATATGGTCGCGAGACGCCGTCGCCGGCTGGAATAGGAGCAATATGCCAACCCCCAAATCAAATCCGTCCAGGATCACGTAAAGAGTGAGTGCCAACGCCAGGAAACAAGCCGAGACTAGTGGGAGATCCATTTCTTCAACTCCTTTGCGTGATATTGCTATTCACTAGTCGCTCCGGGCTGTCCAGCACGTACGGACGGAACGCGTTCTTTACAGAGCCCGAGGCTTCTGCATGCGGGGGAGCTTCAGCGGGGCCACGGCGAATAATGCGAAATGCAAAAACCAGGAAGGCGGTTATGAAGACCGCATAAACGCAAACAAATGCGATCAGAGTCGACAAGAGCGCCTGAGCTGGCACAGGAGAGATTGCGTCCACCGTTCTCAATATGCCGTAAATAACCCATGGCTGCCGTCCAGTCTCCGCAACATACCAGCCAGCCAACGTCGCAATAATGCCGGACGGTGTCATGAATACCAAAATCCACAGGAACCAGCGGGAACTGAAGAGTTTTCCGCGGAAGCGCAACCATAGTGATGCAACTCCGACAGCAAACATGACCATGGCCAAGCCATACATGATGCGAAAGGCGTAGAACACCATTCCCATTCTGGGCTGAAGGTCGCGTGGCGTATTTCTTAAGCCTTCGACGCGCCCACCGAGACTGTGGGTCAACCAGATGCTTCCGAGGTACGGTATTCCCAATTGGAAGCGATTTCGCTGATTGTTTTGGTCGGGGACGATGAACCAATAATATGGTGCTGGTGACTGCGATTGCTTTTCCCAGAAGCCCTCTGCGGCCTGCATTTTCGACGGTTGATACTTGAGCATGGTGCCGTAAAGAATGTCTCCGATGAAGACCTGTCCGGCAATCAACACGGTCCCGAACGCGGTTCCTAAAGCAAGAGTCCTGCGCGCAAAATGCTGATGTTTGCCTTTCAGCAGATACCAAGCGCCTACTCCTGCGACCATGAATGACGCGGTGAGGTAGGCTGCAGTCAACATGTGGGGAAGCCGATAGAGCCAAGACGGGTTCACCAGCACGTGGCGCCAACTTAGCACGGTCAAATGGCCATCATGGATCGCGACACCGGCGGGCGTCTGCATCCAGCTATTCGCCGAAAGAATCCACGAAGCCGAAAGAAGCGTGCCGATCGCTACCATACAAGTAGCGAAAAAGTGGAGCTTTGGACCGACGCGATGAAGGCCGAAAAGCATGATTCCCAGAAACCCTGCCTCCAGGAAGAAGGCCGTCAACACCTCGAGTGCGATCAGTGGACCAATGGCTGGTCCGGCCATCTGCGCGAAGCGAGCAAACCCGAGACCGAACTCAAAGGAGAGCACGATTCCCGTGACAACACCAATCCCGAAGCCCATGGCAAAAATGCTGAGCCAAAACTTATAGATCTCGAGATATACCGGCTTCTTAGTCTTCAGCCAAAGGGCCTCGATCACGGCCAGGAAGGAAGCAAGGCCGATCGACATCGTCGGAAAAATGATGTGAAAACTCACCGTAAAGGCAAACTGAATTCTGGCGATAATAGAAGGATCGAGTTTCATGATTCCGCACCCTGGGCCGGGAACGCGACGCAGACAACAACAGCACCAAGTACGAATGCGGCCAGCCCGGCAATCGCTAGTCGCAATCCAAACACTCCGATAATGGCGTGGAAGAAGAACACCCCAACGAGTGCTGCTGTCATAGATTGGAGTCGGTGCAACTGGTTACTGTTCCCCATAGATTCCTGCGACTTTCATTCGGTAAACGACGAAGATGAAGTGATAAGTACGGCTTATGTTGCTTGCTCCTAAAACTTGTATCCCGTCCATAACGCCCAGTAGTTGAGATTGCGACCGGGTTGCGTCTGCTTTAGGAATGTGCCGGCATAAAAGATCCCGTAGTCGGCCTGAAACCAGAGGTGACGATTTGCTTGCCAGCGAATCTCTGTGCCGGGCCTGTGTCCGACGTATCTAGCTCGACTCCCATCTGCAGCTCTGATCAAGAATCCGGGCACGGCGTACACCCCATCCTGTAGACTCTCCCGCCACTGAAAAATCCAGTCGACCGATACGGTAACATCGTGCGGAAGTGCCGTTTCCACATGCGGATGAACATCAATGAAGTTAATCGGACCGGGGCCCGTTGTGGCCAGGACTCCAAAGTAGTTCCCTTTCGGAAAAAGGGGATTGAAGGTCCCCAGAGTTCTCGAACTTGGATGATCCCCGCTTGAGATGTCCGCCTTTACGCTGAACCGCGGTTTCAGCCGAACCGTCGGAAATCGATAGCCCGTTTCTGAGGCAACGGTCCACGCCTGGATGTTCCCTGAACCGAACGTGCCAAACTGCCAGAGGGCTTCATAGTCGAAATCCAATCCAGGCCGTTCCGTTGCGATGGGACGCGAAATCCTCGCACCCAAGGTGTGGCGTACCTCCTGAGCCGCGCCTCGTTGGAAAGCCGCCTGCTTGCGGTCGAGACCCAAGTAATAGACATCTAAGAGCACTTTGCGTGGCAAGGGCCGAGTGGCGTACACGCCCCAGAACCCAACGGCGTGATTCGGTGCGTTGTCAAAGAACCCGAAATTGTCCAGGTCCGGACGGACAGCGAATCCGTCGATTTGCCAAGAGTTGATTTTGCTTTTGACCATGAAGCCGTCGAAGCTCAGCCGGACATTCGGACCTTCCCGCACATCAATCAAACGCCCGGAGCCGTACTCGAGTTCCAGCCTGCCAGCACGGAGTGCGACGGAGTTCGCACCCGTGGAAGTGCCAACTTCGAGAAATGCGGCTTGAAAGTCGAGCTTCTTTTCGTCGATCGGGCGCGGGCCGCCAAACCGATAGGAGTTCAACCCGCTCTTCAACTCAACAAAGGTACGAACATGCCTGCCATAATGCACGTCGAAATAGAGCATGTATCTCTCATTGAGGTATCCGTTCATGATCGGCTGTTGTCCCCAGTTATCGTTTCCGATCTGCTCCCAGACCTCTCGGGCTTCTCCACCGATGGTCATGAACCAGTCATCGGATCCGCGGCGAAGCCGGATGTATTTGATCGGGTCCCAGAAGTCCTGCCGGAGGGCGCGGTCGCGCAGGAAACTCCAATCCTCGTCTTCCCTTAGGATCTGGTAACTGCGATCCGGAGGCGCGGGGCCTCCACCCTCGTCCGACTGGGCATGCGCGGTCAACCCGCCGAGGAAGAACGCTAGTGCCATAATTGGAAAGATTCGCAAGGATTTCATTTTTTCGAGTATGTACTCTCGCCGAGCCTCGCTGGTGATTTTTCGATGCCTCGCGAGCGCTGCTCGACCCGTGGTAGCCGGAGGTGCGGACCGGACACATTATTTGCTCGTGGGTGAGTGGATCTCAGCGATATAGCCGCCAGGGAATTGCACGAGGGCCGCATCTCGTTGATAGGCTGTGTAGGGTGCGACCAGAATTTCAACCCCGGCTGCCTTCGCCTTGGCGAGGGTATCCGCGAGGTTCGCGACCTCATAGCCGGTGATCTCCCGACCGTAGGGATACGGAAGATGACCATCCGTAACGAGCACGGTCAACTTGCCGAAGTTCGATTGGATCCGGATTCGCCGATAGGTGTCATTCGGCCGCCCGATCTCGACGCCGGGCGCATGCGCGTCATCGGAGACGACTTTGCCACGAGAGAAGGCAAGAAAGCTGCGCAAAAACGCATCAACTCGGTCCGGTGATACGTAGACCCGATTCTCGGGAATAGTTTGGAGCGGAGCATAGGATGGCGCGGTGGTGTGCCAGTACAGTTGCGTGTTCACACCACCCGGCCATTGGATGATTGAGTCTCG
>JAOAPW010000111.1 GCA_025463105.1 Candidatus Acidiferrum typicum
GATCAACCAGATACGGCAGCGCGCGGCGCAGGAAGTCGGCTGCGGGGACGAAATCAGCGTCGAAGATGGCGACGAACTCGCCGGTCGCGGATTTGAGACCTTCCGCGAGAGCTCCGGCCTTGAAGCCTGTGCGATCGTTCCGATGCAAGTAATGGATCGGCAATCCCAGCGCCTGGTAGCGCTCGACGCAGGTGCGAGCGACCTCCTGGGTCTCGTCGGTCGAGTCATCGAGGACCTGAATGTCGAGCAGTTCGCGCGGATAGTCAAAGCGCGCAATCGCATCCACCAGGCGCTCGATCACGTAGCGTTCGTTATAGATGGGAAGCTGTATGGTAACCTTGGGCCACTCGGCGATGGCAGGCGGCGGGCCGGGCACATTGTCGCGATGCTTGAAATAGGCGTACACCAGGTAATAACGATGCAGACCGTACGCGGCGAGAATCACCAGCACGAGAAAGTACGGAATCATGATGGCCAGATCGAACGCATTGAGCTGGTACAGCCCGCGGAACGGATTGCGGTTTGCGTCGGTAAACTTGGACCAGTAGCTCGTGAACGGATTTTGAGCCGCCGTCGCCAGATAGCCCAGAAGATGTTGCGCCGAAATCAAAACGGAAAATCCCCCTTGTCAATGCTCGCCTTGCGAATCATCACAGCAAGAAAGCCAAAACGTTGAGCACCACGGAGCGCCCCAAAAAGCCGCAAGCAGCGTGGAGCACTCAATCCATTATCGCGCTGATCGCCATCGTCGCCCTCGAAACCGTGTTTGGCGCAATGGCGCGCCTTGGTGACTTGTCTCTCCACATTCCCGAATTCATGGTCCTGGCGCTTGGCGCGGGCGTTCTGTATTTTATCGCTCTATACGCGATCGAGCACACGCGAGACAGCCGGGCCGTATTGTGGCTCGTCCTGCTCGGGGCCCTGGCCTTTCGCCTGACTCTGTTTCCCTACCCGCCGTCGCTATCAACCGATGTCCACCGCTACCGCTGGGACGGCCACGTGCAGAATGCGGGCTGGAATCCGTACGCCGTGGCGCCTACCGATCCGCGGCTTGCGGCTCTGCGCGATCCCGGCTGGGCCGTGATGCCCGCACCGGAAATTCCCACGATGTACCCACCGCTGTCTGAGCTTGTTTTCCGCGCTACTTGGCGCGTGTTGCCAGGCCCGGTTGGCTTCAAGCTGCCGTTTCTGCTCGCCGATCTCGCTGTTGCGGCGATGCTTGCCGGGTGGATCCGTTCGACTGGGGGACGGAACTACCAGATCGCCATTTACGCCTGGAATCCGCTGGTCATAGTCGAATTTGCATCCAGCGGCCACAACGACGCGCTGGCGATCGCTGGCGTCGTCGCTACGCTGCTGATTATACGGCGGTTTCCGGCGATGTCAACGCTTACGCTCACGGCCGGAGCGCTCTCAAAAGCGTTCCCCATCGTGCTGCTGCCGCTGGCGCTTTTCCGTGCGGGCTGGCCACGCAAGCTGAGAGGCTGGTTCGCGGCGGCTGGCTGCGCTGCGCTGGCCTTGGTCTGCACCTGGTCCTTTCGCCACGGATGGCACGAGTTCCTGGGAATGCTGAAGTATTACCAGGTGATCTGGCGAAATTACAATTCCAGCATCTATCCGGTTTTGTTGTGGGCGACCGGATCGCATGAACTGGCTGCGGGGATTGGCGAAGGCGTGGTGCTGGGATTAGCACTTTGGCTGGCGGTGCGGCGCGCCGACCCAACGCGCGCTGCATTTCTTCTGATCGGCACGGTGCTGCTCTTCGCGCCCAACGGATATTCGTGGTATTTCACCTGGATTGTTCCGCTATTGTGCTTCTATCCGAGCCCGGCATGGCTGCTGCTTACGGTGCTGCAGTTTCTCTCCTACAAAATCTTCATCAATTACCGCGCGGTAGGCGACTGGCGTTTTGATCCGCTCTTTCAGTGGCTCACGTATGCGCCGTTTTTCGTTTTGTTGGGTTGGGAGATACTGCGCCAGCAGCATCAACGAACGTTGCGACCTTCAGACGGCGCCGTGGAAAAGGCATCAGTACTTAGGGAATTTGAGCGGGCCAGAGGGCACGAATGAAAATCGTTTCATCTGCCACCCGGTAGTAGACAATCCAACGCCCGGCCAGCAACCAGCGGTGGCGGCGAAATCTACCCTTTGGGCGTACAGGGTACAATCGAGGAAATCGAACCAGGATCTTGGTTTTCTCAACAATCAATTCCGCGTCTCTGAGCGGGAGATCATCTAGCAGTTCTAGAAGATATTTCGGCCAGACAATTCTCGCCACTATCGTCGCTTTCTTCTCTTCGCCAAGCGGCTTTCGACTTCGTCCTGTGTATACACGCGTCCCTCTCGAATGTCTGCCGCCGTCCTCTCCATCATTTTCAGGAAATCCGGATTAGATTCGATCTCTTCGAGGGACTCCTCCATGGCGGCGTATAGCCCAATTGCTTCACGCACCACCAGGCTGCGATTGCCCGCGCGAGTCTCCGCCAAATTCTCAAGAAGTTGGTTGGATTTCTTGTCCAAAACAAACTGCCTTCGCATGGAATGTACCTCTGATCCAAGGATACATGCGTCTGCATGATGATTCAACACCATTCATGAATAGCACACACACAAAGATCCGAAGGACTAAGTGAAATATTAAATATTTAGAGAAAGTGTTACGTCGGGCCGAAGGCCAGGCGGCGGAGGCATCTTCGAGCGGTCAACGGGCCGGTAGAGCGTGTCGCGCTCGACGGGGACGCGGCCGGCTTCGCGGATCAGGCGCTCGAGTTCGGCGCGCGGGGTGAACTCGGCGGTTTTGGCGCCGGCGTCGTGATAAATTTTTTCCTCGACGACAGTGCCGTCCAGGTCGTCGGCGCCAAAACGTAGCGCGATTTGCGCAATGCTTGGCGTGAGCATCACCCAGTAGGCCTTGATGTGATCGAAATTGTCGAGCAAGAGGCGCGAGATCGCGATGGATTTTAAATCGTGATAGCCCGTGGGCGGCGGAAGGTGCGCGAGTCCCGTGTTCGCCGGGTGAAATGCCAGCGGAATGAAGGCAGCGAAGCC
>JAOAPW010000184.1 GCA_025463105.1 Candidatus Acidiferrum typicum
GGAAAGCGAGAAAAAAGAATAATGATCAAAAATATATGGGTGTGTTTAGGCATGTTGGCAATGGCATTGGGGATTGTGGCAGCACCAGCGGCGCGGGCGGAAGTCCGGATGGCGGCAGCGGGTGGAACGGGTGGTGGGACAGAAACAAGTACTGTGAGCGCGTCAGCAACGCCAGACGCGTCGAGCCCGGCGGATCCAGAAAAGAAGGAATCGGATGTGACTGCTTCAGCGGCCGATGTGCCACAGGACCAAGGCGCGCCTACACCGGCGAACCCTCCACAGGCGGCAACGCCAGCGGCAAATGCGGCTGCACCTGCGCCGCTGCCCTCGCCGTCGATGACAGGACCGCTCGCAACGGCGGTGCCTCATGAGATTCCAGCCGGTCCGTTTGGAAAGATAAATGTCACAGGTATCCTGAGCGGCATGGGTTGGACTGAAGCAAATCACATTCCAGGCGATTCGCCTACGCACTATGACGTCAGCAATGCGCAGGTCTTCATTCAAAAGACTACCGGCTGGTTTCAATTCTACCTGCAGGGTGGGGCCTACAACTTGCCCGCTTTGGGAACGCCCTTTCTTGGGACGCCGGACACGGTCAAGGGCTTTTACGGCCCGTTCCCGCAGGGCTACGTTAAGCTGGTTAAGGGCAATTTCAACGTAGAGGTCGGCGCGCTGCCCACGCTGATTGGCGCCGAGTATACGTTCAGCTTTGAAAATATGAACATCGAACGCGGCCTGCTGTGGAATCAGGAGAACGCTGTCAATCGCGGTATCCAACTCAACGATACATACAAGAAGCTCACCGTAGCATTCAGCTGGAACGATGGTTTCTATTCCAATCGGTATAGTTGGCTATCGGGGTCCCTAGCTTACGCCATCAATGCCTCAAATACGGTGTCCTTTGTGGGCATGGGGAATGCTGGGGCGTATGCCAGGGTCTCCGCCACCTCTATCGCGACGCCTACCCTTCTAAACAACTCGCAGATCTACAACCTCCTCTACACTTACACTAAAGGCCCTGTGACCATCACGCCGTACTATCAATACACCGTGGTGAAGACGAATCCGAGCATAGGAATTTTGCAGGGTGCGCATACGAACGGTGGCGCTATTCTCGCCAACTACAATTTCAAACACGGATTCTCCCTGGCCGTCCGGCCGGAATACATTAAATCAAGTGGAACCGTCTTAGACCCCAACTCCATCAACTTGCTCTATGGTCCTGGCAGCGGCGCCTTCGCGTTCACCGTAACTCCGACGTACGTCAAGGATGCCTTTTTCATTCGAGGAGACTTCTCGATCGTTCACGCTACTGACACCACTCCGGCCGTCGCCGTATTCGGTCCCACCGGGCTGAAGGTTAACCAACCACGCGGCGTACTTGAAGCCGGCTTTCTGTTCTGAGGTTCCACCGGAAAAGACGGAAGTGATTCCGGAAGCCATCGGAGATTCCAGGTTGGCAGTTGTGAATGATCACGGTGCCGCCAGGGACTTTTCAGAGATTGCCGCGCGATGAAGTGTGCACCCAGCGCTCCTCCGCGCGGCAATTTAGTTGCATTCCACGGAACGGGTGCGGGCTCCACTTGGAGCCCGCCTCAAATAAGATTGTTCACGTCAACGGTTTCTCCTGGGGAAAGAAGCATGTGGTTTACCGCGTGGCGCGTCAGTGCACACGCGCCGAAGCCTGTTCTGCCTGGGCCGCAGAACGAGCGTCATCGAGTGGAAATACTGGGTAGATAGCCCTATAGTGGAGGGCGCTGCCAAGACGCAGCAAGGAATTGAATCTGTACCAGCCCGAGGAAAAAAGAACATGATGACGAAGCTCGAAGCGATTGTTCAACCGTCCAGGTTCGAAGCGGTTAAAGATGTTCTAACGGAATTGGGTATTGGCGGCATGACCATAACCGATGTGCGGGGACACGGCAGGCAAAAGGGACACACAGAAGTGTACCGCGGCCGCGAATATACTGTGGACCTTCTACCCAAGATCAAGATCGAGTTGGTCATCCCGGACAATCTGGTGGATGCGGCCGTGGACGCGATTCTTCAGAGCGCGTCGACAGGCAAAATAGGCGACGGGAAAATTTTCTTGAGCAGAGTCGACCAGGCGATCCGGATTCGTAATCAGGAACGCGGTGTGGCCGCTCTGTAGCGCGAAGTCTCGGTGATCGTAACGAGTCGTCCACGCGGTTTTCCGGGGAAAGTTTTCAATACAAGGCTATGGAAATTGGGTTGATCTGAAATGAGGCTTGAAAGCCGCAACTCCACGTTACAGGAATTGTATGTGGAGGAATCCGCCAAGATTCGTGAGAACTTTGAGGCCTCCGGCGATGGGAAGGCGGCTATCAGGAGCCGCGCTTTTTTAATCGATTCCGTGGTCATTGAACTCTGGCGCGAAGTTTGTGCCACGGGGAAACCCCTCGAAGGGTTTTGCATTGCTGCCATGGGCGGATACGGACGCCGCGCGCTGTTTCCGTATTCCGATATCGATTTGCTTTTTCTCTACGAGAAGGACGGCCAGGCGGAATTTCTTGGCAAGAAAGTAATCGCTCCGCTGAGCCAGTCACTCTGGGATCTTCATCTTCGCGTCAGCCCCACGACACGCACGCTCGCCGAATGCGGCAAACTTCATCGAGGCAACATCGAATTCAATATTTCGCTTCTGGACAACCGTTATATATGCGGAGACAAAAATCTTTTTGAAAAGCTGCGCAGCCGTATTCTACCCGGCATGGTGACGCGGGAGTCGCAAAACCTGGCACTGGAACTCACGGGCCTCGCGCGCGCACGGCACGAGAAATACGGCAACACAATCTTTCATCTTGAGCCCAATATCAAGGACGGCCCCGGCGGCTTGCGCGACTATCAAGTGGCGTGCTGGATGGCGCAAATCGAGGAAATGGGGCGTTCCCGCGAGTGGAAGGACCCCGAAGAGTTGCTCCCGGCCCCGCTTCGATCCGATGCCGTGAAGGCAATCGACTTCCTCGACGCCGTCCGCTGCTTTCTCCACTACGGTCAGGGCCGCGACTTGAACGGATTAACCTACGAATTGCAATCGGAGGCTGCATCGTCTGGAATCGGACTACAGGGAGGCGCCGCAACCTCCGCCAGTGACTGGATGCGAATTTATTTCCAGCATGCGCGGGCCATTCACAGACTGGCGGTGCTGCTCGACGAAGTTCCGCAGCCAAAATCGACGTGGACGCGCTGGTTCGGTAAGCGCAAATCGCCATTGTCGACTCCGGAATTTAACGTCGTCGACGGACGCGTTTCGTTGCGCCAGCCCGCCGCTATCGAAGACCCCGCGGCGCTTTTCAGGCTGTTTGAACTTATTGCTCGCCATAACGTCAAATTAACCGCCGAGACCGAAAACTCCGTGGAAGTCGCGATTTCACATATCCAAAAATGGGCGACGACGACTTCAAATCTTTGGGACTACTTGCGTCAGATCCTGGTGCTGCCGTACGCCGCATCCTCACTGCGCGCGATGCATCGACTCGGTCTGCTGGTGCTGCTGTTCAAGGAATTTCAGGCTATTGATTCCCTAGTGATTCGGGACTATTACCACAGATATACCGTTGACGAGCATTCTCTGGTTACCATCGAGAACCTCCACAAACTATTGACTCAGCCCGGTGAGTCGAGCCGCAAATTCGGGGACATCCTCAGCAGTATCGAACACCCTGAACTGCTTTACCTCTCGCTGTTGTTCCACGATGTGGGCAAGGGCATGCCGAATGAAAGCCACGTCGAGGGCAGCCTGGAGGCAGTGAAAGGTGTCTTCGAGCGTTTGCGCCTCGATACCTTTGAACGCGACACGGTAAATTTTCTGATCGGCAGCCATTTGCGGATGTCCGCCACGGTGCTGCGGCGTGATATTTTTGATCCCGAGGCGGTGCACGATTTTGCGCAAGCCGTAGGAACAATCGAACACCTGAAGATGCTCACGTTATTCACCTACGCGGACATCAAAGCTGTAAATCCCGAGGCGCTGACGCCGTGGAAGGCGCAGATGCTTTGGCAGCTGTATGCCGCCACGGA
>JAOAPW010000187.1 GCA_025463105.1 Candidatus Acidiferrum typicum
GCGTCGAAGCCGGCCGTTATTTCCAAACCCGGGAATATGAAAGAGCAAATACTGGAAGGCCGCACTCCCATGCCCGCGTTAGCTCATCCGGATTCATTGCGCGGGGAGGCGACGGACGCAGTAGCGATGGTTCCGGCAGCCGGCATGGTCCACGGGGAAGTCGCGCAGAAGGTCTTGCCTGAGGTTCTCGCGAGATAGAGAAATACGATTCGAGGCACGGTGAAGGTCACCGTCAAAGTCGATGTGGACAGGTCGGGCAAAGTGGAAGATGCGGAACTGGGGTCGCATGGGCCGAGCAAATATTTCGCGCGAGCGGCTTTGCAGGCCGCGCCGCTTTGGAGATTCAAACCGCCGATGGTCGGTGGCCGGGGCGTGTTGAGTACCTGGGCGTTGCGATTTGAATTTACTCGCGGCGGAACGACCGTTGTGCCCACGCAAGAAATTCCATAGCGGCGTTTTTGTGATCGCCGTCATATGTGGTTTTCTTAAAAATCATTCTTTTGTAAGCACGTCAGTACAAAAGTCAAAAACCCCACCCTCGCATAAACCGCGAGGGTGGGGTACCCAAACTTTGAAACCCTAATTCAAATTCAAGGGACGGGCGTTTCCAGATTACCGCATTGAACTTTCGTCGGTAGAGACGAATTCGGAATCACGATGTGCCGTTCGCACCGGACTTGTAGCCCGCCTCTGAGGAGGCGAGGTACAACAATTCCCTTTCAATGAAGCGGCTTCGTTCTTACTTCTTTACTGCCGGCGGAGCGCCCCCGCCTGGTAAAATCTTTTCCACGGATTCATGGGGATGCGCGATCACGTGCGAAGAAACGAGTTCGCCGACTCGGCGCGCGGCTGCTGCTCCGGCCTCAGTTGCTATTTTTACCGCGTCAATATCGCCACGCACCATGACCGTGACGTAGCCAGAGCCGACATTTTCCTTGCCGATGAGGATGACGTTGGCGGCCTTCACCATGGCATCGGCGGCTTCAATTGCGCCCACCAGGCCCTTGGTTTCAATCATCCCCAGTGCTTCGTTAGACATAAACTCCTCGACTCCGGTCATCGCGGTGCGATTTTATTATCTGTATAAATATGCCTGAAAGTGCAGAGACCAGCATGGCATGAAAAGGTGAATTCACGAAATGCGCGGGATCGACTGCCTAATGCTGGAAATCGACAACGTGCGTGATTATAAATGAGGTAAGGTGCCGACTTTGGCGGCAGCTACGCCATTGCGCGTCGTGTTCTTGATCTGGTACATCGCTTCGTCGGCCAGATGCAGCAACTCAACTTTAGTTTTCGCGTCCGACGGATACGAGGCGACGCCGATGCTTGCCGTGAAGTGAATGTTCAGCCCTTCTGAACTCAGCCAGGAGGTCTCGCCGATCATCCGGTGCAGACGCCTGGCGACCACGTACGCGTTTTCCTTGGATGCCTGAGGCAGCACAATCACGAACTCATCGCCGCCGTAACGGAACGCGAAATCAATCCGGCGGCAAGCTAATTTCACCATCTGCCCCACTTCGGCAAGCAGTTTTGAGCCGACCAGATGGCCGTGTGTGTCGTTCACACTCTTGAAATGGTCGAGGTCGATGAACACCAGGGAAAATTCGTACCCGTAGCGCTGCGAACGGTAAATTTCCGTTTCGAGGATGAAATCCATGTGGCGGGCATTGTAGAGACTTGTGCAGTCGTCGGTGATGGTCAGCTCATGGATGCGCTTTACGTGCCGCGCATTTTCAAGAGCGATAGCCGCGAAATCGGCAAGAGCTTCGAGCAGCGCCAGATCGCGTTCCTGAAAACCTTCCGAGCCGACACAATTAATCAGCTCGATCACGCCCAGACAATGGTCCCGATAACGCACGGGAACAGCCACGATCGAACGCGTCTCCATCTTTGTTTTTTCATCGACTTTGGAGAAAAATCTGGTGTCCAGGCTCACGTCAGGCACTATCACGGCCTCGTCGTTTTGCGCCACCCAGCCGGCAATTCCCTGGCCCATCTTGATGCGCACGTCCTTCAGCGCTTGCGCACCTTTTCCTACCGCCAATTCAAAATAGAGTTCCTGTTTCATTTCATCGAGGAGCAGGAGCGACCAGGTGTCCGGCCGCAGGAACTCATCAATTTTTTCCATGATTGTGCGCAAAACCTGATCGAGCTGAAGCGAAGAGGTGAGAGCCTTGCCAAGTTCGTGGAAAACCGCGATTTCGCCGGCTTCGCGCTGCTCTCCACGTGCCGCGATATTGCGGCGCCGGTCGACCCCGCTGAAATTTTCGGTCCTGGTCACTTGACGCCTTTGGTCCCGACTCGCCTTGCGGGCCGCACGCCGTTCCACGGGAGAGATAGATGCGTTTTGATTATAGTCAACTCGCTTCCGGCAGCGCAACGCTGAGTTACTGTCAAGTTTCCGCTGCGTGAAGTCAGCAAAGGCGGGTGCGGACACGTCACTGGTCGTGCTATCGAGATTGACACTCCAGAAGCGCCCGCCTATATTCGCTTTGACCGCCGTAAAGCCGGAAAAATGACCAAGGGTACTTTTGGTGAACATTTAAAGCGCGAACGAGAGATGCGTGGTGTCTCTCTCGACGAAATCACCGCTGCCACACGCATCGCCACGCGTTTCCTCCAGGCCATCGAGGATGAACATTGGGATCAGTTGCCCGGCGGCGTGTTCAACCGCGGATTTGTGAGATCCGTGGCACGCTACCTGGGACTCGATGAGGAAAACACGGTTGCGGAATATGTTTCGGCTGTGGAAGAACGTCCCACGGTTCCGGTGTGGACCGGCAGCCCGCCCGCGGTTAGATCTGAGCAGCCTTGGCTCGCATGGATTCTCCTTGCTGTGATCGTGCTGGTGCTCGCAATGGGAGGATGGTTCGCAATACGGCGGATTTTTGCCTGGCGCGCATTGCGGCACGCCGCGCAAGTTTCCGCGCAGAGCACTGCGCAGCCCTCGGAGCAGCCTGCGCTGCCTAGCGACACTAATTCCCAGCTTGCGACCGGCGCGATTTCTCCGGCTGGTGCCACGCCATTCGAGCTCAAAGTGGAAGCCAACCGGACGACGCGCGTCACTGTCGAATCTGACGCGCACCGCGTCTTTAAAGGAACGATGAAAACCCGCGAGGGC
>JAOAPW010000220.1 GCA_025463105.1 Candidatus Acidiferrum typicum
AAACTGATACCGTCCTGGTAACAGAAAGTCTGGATCCGGCAATCACAAACCAATTCCGCGAGGCAGTGTTTGCAAGCACACCCGCCGAGCGCTGAGCGTTCTCAGCAAGGCGTTTTGTATAATCACCATTCGTCTTCAATCCCTTCCAGAGAGGCAATTTGTCGCAAGCAGAGATTGGAATCATTGGCGGCAGCGGCCTGTACTCGATGCCCGGCCTCACCGATGTCCGTGAGACCTCGCTGCAAACCCCTTTCGGCGCGCCTTCCGATGCCTTCGTCCTAGGCACGCTGGAGGGAAAAAAAGTTGCATTCCTGGCTCGTCACGGGCGTGGCCATACAATTCTGCCGAGTGAACTCAACTTCCGCGCCAATATTCACGGATTCAAGCAGCTCGGAGTCGAGCGCATTCTTTCCATTTCGGCTGTCGGATCTTTGAAAGAAGAACATAAGCCTCTCGAGTTCGTGATTCCAGACCAATTCGTTGACCGCACGCGACATCGTATCGACACGTTTTTCGGCGAGGGCGTAGTGGCGCACATCGCATTTGCCGATCCTGTGTGTCCGCAGTTATCGGAAGCTGTCGCAGCAGCATGCAAAAAAGCGAAAGTAGTCGGAAAGCGTGGCGGCACTTACCTCTGCATGGAGGGCCCGCAGTTTTCAACCAAGGCCGAGTCGAATCTCTACCGTTCCTGGGGAATGGATGTAATCGGCATGACTAATCTGCAGGAAGCGAAGCTGGCACGCGAAGCTGAGATTTGTTACGTGACGGTCGCAATGGTCACCGATTACGACTGCTGGCATCCGCATCACGATTCAGTCACGGTGGATCAAATCATCGCCGTGCTGACGAAGAACGCGGAGAACGCCTGCAATGTGGTGCGCGAGGCGGTCGCGGCCATGCCCAAGGAGCGCAGCTGCAAATGCGGATCGGCGCTGGCCCATGCCATCGTTACGGATCGCAAGAAAATTTCGCAAGCCACGAAAGAAAGATTGAAGCTGATCCTCGGAAAATATTTGTGAGATCGCCGAGAGCGAGTTTAGGGAAAACCCGGGAAGGGCACGGCTTAAGCCGTGCCGATCGCATTCGACTAGATATTGGAGCGCGACAAGAGAGCAGCCTTCTTAACTGGTAAGCATGAGCATACTCGTCGTTGGTTCCGTTGCATTCGATAACATCACCACTCCATCTGGACGCGCCGAGAATGTTCTTGGGGGCGCCGCAACCTACTTCGCGCTCGCTGCCAGTTACTTCACTGATGTCCGGGTCGTCGCGGTCGTTGGAGAAGACTTCACCGCCGACCATGAAAACGTGCTTAAAAAACGCAAAGTCGATACCCGCGGCATTGAGCACGCAAAAGGGCAAACCTTTCGCTGGGGCGGCCAATATCTGGATAATCTGAACGAGGCGAAGACGGATTTCACAGACTTGAACGTCTTCGAAAATTTTCATCCGCGAATCCCCGCGCAATATAGAGATTCTGAGTTTCTGTTCCTCGCCAATATTCATCCCAGCTTGCAGGCTGCAGTTCGCCGAGAACTCTCCGGCGTCAAACTGACTGGCGGCGACACCATGAATTATTGGATCCGCACTACAAACACAGAGCTCCGCGAAACCTTGCGACTGGTGAATATTCTTACGATCAACGATGGCGAAGCCAAAATGCTCGCCAATGAGTCCAACCTGCCGCGGGCTGCGCAGAAAGTTCTTGCCATGGGGCCGCAGGCTTTGGTCATCAAGCACGGCGAGTACGGTGCGACCATCTTCTTCCGCGACGGAGCATTCGGCGTCGGCAAGCATCCGTTCCGCGCCCCCGCCCTGCCCATTGAGGAAGTGAAAGATCCAACGGGTGCAGGCGATTCCTTTGCCGGCGGCTTCATGGGATACATTGCCTCGCAGGAAGAACTGAACCGCGAAGTCATCAAGCGCGCTCTATTTTATGGCGGCGTCATGGGATCGTTTGCGGTAGAGCAATTCGGGACCGAGCGCCTGCAGTCTCTGACTCGCCCCGAGATCGACGCCCGCTTCGAGGTCTTCCGCGAACTCACTCACCTGGAATGAACAAGCCGAACACTCCCGGCAGCGAAATATTTTTGGTTGGGCAGATTGCTGCGATCATCTCTATCGCCGCCTTCTTTTTTTATTTGAAGCGCGGGGACCTCTTGCTTTACGGCGATGCGGTCGCTCACATCAACATTGCCCGCCGCGTCGTCGATTCGCGAACTCCCGGATTGCTGCAGCTCGGCACCGTATGGCTTCCGCTTCCGCATCTACTGATGCTGCCTTTTCTGGTCTCGCGCTGGATGTGGCAGACCGGAATTGGCGGATCGATTCCGTCGATGTGCGCCTACGTTCTCAGTGTCACCGGAATTTTCCGGCTAGTGCAAACCGTTATTTCCTTCTCCAAAAATCAGGAAGGGCCCGGAGCGGGCTTTGCTCCGTGGTTCGCCGTGGCAATCTTCGCGCTTAGTCCGAATCTGATTTATTTGCAGGCCACCGCAATGACTGAGCCTATCTACCTAGCATTTTTCATTTGGACTCTGGTATTTGTGTGCACCGCATTGCGGGGCTGCGCCGCTGGCGACGCGAAACAATCGACTTCATGTTTGACTAAGGCCGGATTCTGCCTAGCCGGTGGATGCCTGACCCGCTACGACGGATGGTTTCTTGCAGGGGTGGTTATCGCGGTTTTATTAGCGCTTTCGCGACTTCCCAATTTCGCTCCTCTTCGGCCGGGGATTAAAAGACTGGCATTGCTCGCGGCAGCAGCCCCGGCACTTTGGTTGGGATACAACTACCTGATTTATCGCAATCCGCTGGAGTTCGCGACTGGGCCCTATTCAGCCAAAGTGATCGAGCACAAAAGTATCGCGGCAGGTGTAACCCCACATCCCGGTACTCACAATTTGCGCGTATCTTTTCGATATTTCTTCAAGTCCGCCGAACTGAATCTGGGAAAAGGGAAGTGGCAGGTGTTTTGGGTCTGCTCGCTTCTGCTGGGTACCGCAATCATCGTGCTGTTTCAAAGAAGTTTGTGGCCGCTGCTTTTTCTTTGGGTTCCGGTTCCGTTCTACATGCTCTCAAT
>JAOAPW010000221.1 GCA_025463105.1 Candidatus Acidiferrum typicum
CTTCACGCACGATGAAATCACAGCCACTCGTTGCAATTCTTTCTGGCTCAATGCAAATGTCCCCTGTCTCATAGGGTGACATTTTCACGTAGCCATTAAGGGGTGACAGAATTATGGAGCTAAGACAGCCACCAATCCCTCCTCTGTGCACCGCGCCGACGGATGGTATAATTCTCAACTCTTATGGCCAAGCTGACACAAGATTCGATGAGTATCCCGCCCGAGGTCCTGGCGGGCTACGAGCCGGTCATCGGCCTCGAAGTCCACGCGCAACTGAAGACCGACACCAAGGCTTTCTGCGCGTGCTCCGCTCGCTTTGGCGATCCGCCGAATACGAATACGTGTCCGGTCTGCCTCGGTCTGCCCGGAGCATTGCCGGCGCTGAATCGCCGAGCCGTGGAACTGGGCATCCGCGCGGCGCTCGCATTGCATTTGAACGTGCAGGAAACTTCGCGCTTCGCCCGAAAAAATTATTTTTACCCTGATTTGCCCAAGGGCTATCAGATTTCCATGTACGAATTGCCGTTGGCGAAGGGCGGATGGCTGGAAATCGAGCACGACGGACAGACGAAACGAATCGGCATCACCCGGCTGCACCTGGAAGATGACGCCGCAAAAAATCTGCACGAGGGATTTCCCGATTCCGCGGAAAAAAGCTACGTGGACTACAACCGCGGCGGCACGCCGCTGGCCGAAATTGTTTCCGAGCCTGATTTGCGTTCGCCAACCGAGGCGCATGCCTACCTCACCGCGCTCAAGCAGGTTCTGCTCTATACAGAAGTGAGCGATTGCAACATGGAAGAGGGCTCGCTGCGCTGCGATGCCAACGTCAGCGTGCGCCGGCGCGGGGCGGAAATGTTCGGCACGAAGGCCGAAGTCAAAAACCTGAATTCCTTCCGCTACTTGCAGCATGCGCTTGAATTTGAAATCGAACGGCAAATCGCCGTCCTCGAATCCGGCGGCAAGATCACCCAGGAAACGCGTCTGTGGAATGTCGCGGCGGGACGCACCGAGCCCATGCGCTCAAAGGAATTTGCGCACGATTACCGCTACTTCCCCGAGCCCGATTTACTTCCGCTACGTGTGAGCGCCGCGTGGCGCGATGAAATCGCCGCCACGATGCCCGAGCTACCCGAAGCGAAACGCAAAAGATTCGTTCGTGATTTCGGCATTACTCCGTACGACGCTGAAGTGCTGGCCTCCACGCGCGCTCTTTCGGATTATTTTGAAGGCGTAGTCCGCGCTGGGGCGCCTGCCAAGCCCGCCGCCAATTGGATTCAGGTGGAGCTTCTGCGCCAACTAAACGACGCGGGAAAAGAAATCCCGGAGAGCCCCGTGCCGCCAGCCGAACTTGCGGCGCTGGTCGCCAAGGTCGAGCGCGGTGAAATCAATGCCTCGACAGGCAAAAAAGTGTTCGCGAGGATGTTTGAAACCGGCAAACCGGCCGCTGAAATTATCGCGGCTGAAGGCTTCAGCCAGGTCAGCGATGCGGGCGAGATCGAGCGCTGGTGCCGCGAAGTGATCGAGAAGAATCCCGACAATGCGGCTAAGTATCGCGCGGGCAACGAAGGCGTATTCAAATTTTTTGTCGGCCAGGTCATGCGCGCATCACTGGGCCAGGCCAACCCGCAGACGGTGAACGATACGTTGAAGCGTTTGCTCTCCTGACTCGCAGAACCAAAGGAGATTTTTCATGCTGAAAGCAGGTGATGCAGCTCCGCCGTTCCGCCTCGCGGCCGACGATGGCCGCGAAATTTCTCTAGACGGACTGCGCGGCAAGTATGTGGCGCTGTATTTTTATCCCAAGGCCAGCACCCCGGGATGCACGACCGAAGCAATCGAATTTCGTGAGGCTAAATCGGAATTCGACAAGCTCAACGCCATCATCCTCGGCTGCAGCGCCGATTCCATCGAGGCGCAGGCAAAATTCAAGGCCAAGCAAAAGCTCAATTTCCCGCTGCTCAGCGATCCGGAATTTACAGTCATCGAAGCCTACGGCGCGCGCCGCATGAAAAGTTTCCTTGGAAAGTCATTTCTCGGAATCGTGCGCAGCACGATTCTGATCGGCCCCGACGGAAAAGTGGAAAAAGTCTGGGAAACGGCCAAATCCAAGGGCCACGCGGCGGAAGTTGTGGAAGCGCTGAAAACCCTTCAGTAAACGCAATCCTGAAAAGTTCCGGTGCGAAAGTTGCAAGCCCCCGGGAACGCCAATCTCCCGATTGGCGTTCCCAGGTTCCACCAACACGGTTTGGGCCAAGTATCCAGCGCCGCCGTTGCATTGATCCAGGGAAAAATTCCAGTCAGAGAGTCGTACGAAACCCGCCGTCGCGTTCTTCGATCAGCAGATTATCAATCAATCGTGTGGCGCCGAGCCGTGCGGCTAGCAGCGCTAGACAAGTGCGACGCAATCGCGTGACTGGCTCCAGCGTTTCCGCATCCACGAGTTCCACATAATCCGGTTGCGCCAGCGGTTCGCTCCTGATGATTTCGCGCATCGCTGCCGTTAGCCTGAGTGCGTCGCGTTCACCGCGCTCGATCGCGAGTCTTGCAGCATCCAGTGCGCCGTAAAGCACGGTTGCCGCCCTCCGCTCATCCGGAGATAGATAAGCATTGCGCGAAGACATCGCCAAGCCGTCGGCTTCACGCACGATAGGACATACGATAATTTCGCTGTCCAGGCGCAGATCGCGCGCCATCTGCTGAATCAAACGCGCCTGTTGCGCATCCTTTCGGCCGAAAAACGCTTTCCGCGGCTGAACGATTTCGAGCAGCTTCAACACAACCGTGGTGACACCGCGAAAATGCCCGGGACGCACGCGCCCCTCGAGGCGATCTGAGAGTCCTTCCACATTCACCCACGTGCGGAACCCCTGTGGATACATTTCCCCGGGTTCCGGCGCGAACAGATAGTCGACACCTGCTTCCTCCAGACTCCGGCGATCCGCGTCAAAGGTGCGCGGATATTTTTGCAGATCTTCACCGGGAGCAAACTGCGAGGGTTTCAAAAAAATGGAAGCGATAACCGGCTGACATTCGGCCAGCGCCGCGCGCACCAGCGACATGTGGCCTTCATGGAGCGCGCCCATCGTGGGCACGAATCCCACGGGACGTCCTTCGGCC
>JAOAPW010000229.1 GCA_025463105.1 Candidatus Acidiferrum typicum
CGGTTTGAGCCAACAGCTCCTCCCGTGAAGTCGAAGAAGAAGTAGGGAATTAGTGCAGCGGGTGAACGGTATCCAAATCCATATTCAGCTCAAGGACATTTACGCGAGGCTCGCCGAGGAAGCCAAGCTGGCGCCCTTCGGTGTGTTTGTCGACAAGCGCGCGAACATCGCTTTCCGTCATGCCGCGCTCCCGGGCTACGCGAGGAGTTTGAAACGCAGCCGCTTCCGGAGAAATGTGCGGATCCAGGCCAGAGGCCGACGTCGTAACCAAATCAATCGGTACTGGCATGTTCGGATTTTCCGCCTGGA
The DNA here is from genome assembly GCA_025463105.1 of Candidatus Acidiferrum typicum. Classification (GTDB taxonomy): domain Bacteria; phylum Acidobacteriota; class Terriglobia; order Acidiferrales; family UBA7541; genus Palsa-360. The sequence goes on from JAOAPW010000229.1 coordinate 310, forward strand.
GTTTTTGGACGTCACCATTCACCCGGTCGATCAACATTTTGTTCGTCGGTCCCAGGTTTGAGCCGCCGGAATTGCCGGCATCGTAACCAGTTCCAGCTGCGGAAGGGCGCGAGCGAAAATATCCCGGCGAAGAAAATGGCTGTCCGATCAGGTGCGAACCCACGACTTTTCCATTTCGCATAATCAGTTCACCGTTCGCCTGGTGCGGGAAAATCAGTTGCGCCAAGGCGGTCACTGCAAAGGGATAAACGACACCCAGCAGGATTGTTGTCACGATGGTCATCAATATCGAAATCTTTAGATTTTTTAACATGTTCTTTCCTTCTTGGTTAGGCCCAACGCAGGCTTGTAATAACCATGTCAATCAGCTTGATTCCGATGAAGGGCGCAATCACTCCGCCCACGCCATACACGAGTAAATTCCAACGCAGTAGAGCCGATGCTCCCACCGGGCGATACTGCACACCGCGCAGCGCCAGCGGCACAAGCGCCACGATAATCAGCGCATTGAAAATTACGGCGGACAAAATCGCCGACTGGGGCGTCTTCAACGACATGACATTGAGCGCCTGCAGCACGGGGAATGCGCCCGCAAACATTGCCGGAATAATAGCGAAATATTTGGCCACGTCGTTCGCTACGGAAAATGTGGTCAGTGCGCCGCGCGTGATCAGCATTTGCTTGCCGATTTCCACTACTTCGATCAACTTGGTGGGATTAGAGTCCAGGTCCACCATGTTGCCCGCTTCTTTGGCAGCCTGCGTTCCGGCGTTCATCGCCAGTCCGACGTCGGCTTGTGCGAGCGCGGGCGCATCGTTGGTGCCATCGCCGGTCATGGCGACGAGCTTGCCCTTGGCTTGTTCCTTGCGGATCAGCGCGAGCTTATCCTCGGGTTTAGCTTCGGCGAGGAAATCATCGACGCCGGCCTCTTGCGCGATGGCTGCCGCGGTGAGCCTGTTGTCGCCGGTAATCATGATGGTGCGAATTCCCATGGCGCGCAAATGATCGAAGCGATCTTTCATGCCGCCCTTGACGATGTCCTTGAGCCGCACTGTCCCCAATACCCGGCGATTCGTTGAAACAAGAAGCGGAGTCGCGCCGGAGTTGGCGACCAGTTGCACGGCCTCATCGACTTCCACCGGAACCATCCCGCCTCTTTCGATCACATACTTCTTGATCGAGTCGGGAGCGCCCTTGCGAATCACGCGGCTGTCAAAATCCACGCCCGACATGCGCGTGTTCGCGGAGAAGGGAATGAATGTAGCTTCAAGCGAAGAGAGCGGGCGCCCGCGGAGGCCATATTTTTCCTTGACCAGGACAACGATGGAGCGGCCCTCCGGAGTTTCGTCGGCGAGCGATGCAAGTTGCGCCGCGTCGGCGAGCTCCGCGTCCGTGACGCCCGGCGCGGGAATGAGCTCGGTTGCCTGCCGGTTGCCCAGCGTGATCGTTCCTGTTTTGTCGAGCAGCAATGTATCAACGTCGCCCGCGGCTTCCACAGCGCGTCCGGACATGGCCATCACATTGCGCTGAATTACGCGGTCAATTCCGGCGATGCCGATGGCGGAAAGAAGTCCGCCAATCGTTGTGGGGATCAAGCAAACCAGCAAGGACCACAATACGAACGGACTTTGGGGCGCCCCGGAATAAATGGCCATCGGTTGAAGGGCGGCAACGGCAAGCAAAAAGATAATCGTTAATCCGGCGAGCAGAATGTTCAGCGCGATTTCATTGGGTGTTTTCTGACGCGACGCTCCTTCGACCATCTTAATCATGCGGTCGAGAAACGTTTCGCCGGGATTGGAGGTGATGCGCACTTTGATTTCATCGGAAAGCACGCGAGTGCCGCCGGTCACCGCGGAACGATCTCCGCCTGATTCACGAATCACGGGAGCGGATTCGCCGGTGATCGCCGATTCATCGACGGAAGCGACGCCTTCGATGACTTCGCCATCGCCAGGAATAAATTCCCCCGCGGAAACTACGACGACATCGCCCGTGCGGAGTTTCGATCCTGAAATGTCCTGTGTGCCGCCACTGGCCTGCAACTTATGAGCGACGGTTTCCGTGCGCGCCTTCCGCAATGTATCGGCCTGCGCTTTGCCACGCCCTTCCGCCATGGCTTCGGCAAAATTTGCAAAGAGGACCGTGAACCAGAGCCACACCGTGATCTGAAACTCGAATCCAAACCCGTGCGTATGATTCGTCGCGTTGCGCACCAGTTGAACGGTGAGCAGCGCTGCACCGATTTCCACCACGAACATCACCGGATTTTTCATGAGCGTTCGCGGATTCAGTTTGGCAAACGAATCCCAGAATGCGCGGGTGGCGATCTTCGCGTCCCAGATCGACCTGCTCTTCTTTTTTGTTTGGGTTTGGGCTGTCATATCGTCAATTTCCTTGATTTCCTTAGAAAGTCTTGCCCGCATTCATCAGCAAGTATTCCAGAATTGGTCCCAGGCTGAGGGCGGGGAAAAAGGTCAACGCGCCAACGATTAGAATCACGGAGATGAGCAGTACGCTGAACAGCGGCGTTGTCACAGGAAAGGTGCCCAAAGATAGATCGGAAGAGC
>JAOAPW010000238.1 GCA_025463105.1 Candidatus Acidiferrum typicum
CAGTCGAAGACGAATATCACGAGACAGACGGTGGACCTATCCAGTTTCCCTGACCTGGTGGTGATTTATCTGGGCATGAAAGCGCGGTCGCTCAGAGGACTTCTGACGGTGCTCAGGTTTGGACCCAGGATTTCTGCCGCGGTCGCACAGAAGCCGCCGGGATTGCTTCTCCATGAACCGTTATTTTTCTCTATATTCCACGTGCATGTGGGCATGCGGCAGTACTGGCGGGATTTTGATTCTCTGGAAACCTGGGCTCGATCCCTGCCGCACCAGGCGTGGTGGCAAGGTTTTGTAAAGGATTCCGGCGGCACCGGATTTTGGCATGAAACATACTTCATTCGCGGAGGGATGGAAGCCATCTATGACGATATGAACGCTGGAATTGGATTCGCCGGGTTCGCGCCTGTGCAACCCGCGGAGGGCGCCATGTTCAGCGCGCGGCAGCGTTTACGCAGGCAGGAAAAAACATAAGTTTGCGGATTTTTGATCTGAATTTGGCAGCACGACAGTTTGAATCGAATCATGCCCTCTCCGTCCCGAAAAACACGGGACGGAGAGTCCTCTACAACCGTGTCGCCGCTGTCCGGGGTGCCTTTGTAGCGGCCGCCCGCTTTTTGGGCGGGCAGCTTTAGTGCATCGACGAAGCGACCCACTACCATGAATTTCCTCACGTTGACAGAGCAGAAGATTCTCCGTAGAATGCGTTGTACGCCAACATCTTTCCAGAGGAGTTAACCCAGTTCCACACGTGTTTTCTGGCGGACGGAACTGAGCGGATGGGGCCGAAGTATATTTTTGTTACCGGTGGAGTTGTTTCTTCCCTTGGCAAAGGCGTGGCAGCGGCGTCGATAGGCTGCTTGCTCGAAAGCCGAGGTCTCCGAGTTACCCTTCAAAAGTGCGATCCCTACCTGAACGTTGATCCCGGCACGATGAGCCCGTACCAGCACGGTGAAGTGTATGTCACCGATGACGGCGCAGAGACCGATCTGGACTTGGGACACTACGAGCGGTTCACCTCTGCCCGGCTGACGCGCGACAACAATTGGACGACCGGCCGAATCTACGAGTCCATCATCTCGAAGGAGCGCCGCGGCGATTACTTAGGGAAGACGGTGCAGGTTATTCCGCACGTCACGGACGAAATCAAGGCCGCTTTCCGCAAGATTTCGACTGACACGGACGTGGTGATCGTCGAAATTGGCGGGACCGTCGGAGACATCGAGTCGCTGCCGTTTCTTGAGGCTGTCCGCCAGATGCGCCTTGAACTTGGGCACGAGAATTCGCTGCTGGTTCATGTGACGCTCGTGCCGTTCATCCCCACTGCGGGCGAACTGAAAACCAAGCCCACGCAGCATTCCGTGAAGGAATTGCTTTCGATCGGGATTCAGCCCGACCTGCTGCTTTGCCGCAGCGATCGCTGGCTGCCGCAGGATTTGAAAAAGAAAATTGCGTTGTTTTGCAACATGCCCGAATCGAATGTAATTTCGATGCGAGATATGGACACGATTTATGGCGTGCCCGTAGTGCTCGCCGAGGAAGGTCTCGACACTGAGATCGTGCGCTTGCTGCAGTTGAAGGCCGGCGAACGTGACATGAGCCGCTGGCTCGAGCTGCTGGACCGCATCCGCAATCCGGAAGGCGAAGTGCGCATTGCCGTGGTGGGGAAATACGTTCAGCTCGAGGACGCTTACAAGAGTTTGCGTGAATCGCTCATGCACGGCGGGCTGGCGCATAAGCAGCGTACTGTAGTCGAGTGGGTGGAAGCTGAGGAAATCGATTCTCCCGCGACTGCGGCGGCGCGCCTTGGCCACGCCGATGGAATCCTCGTGCCAGGCGGATTCGGCAAACGCGGAATTCAGGGAATGGTTCACGCGATTGAGTACGCGCGAAGCCACAAGATTCCGTTTTTCGGCATTTGCCTGGGTATGCAGTGCGCGACGATCGAGTATGCACGCAATGTTTCGCGCCTTTCGGGCGCGGACAGCACCGAATTCGATCCGCAGACTCCGCACCGCGTGATTTACAAATTGCGCGAACTGCTGGGAGTGGACGAAATGGGCGGCACGATGCGCCTTGGCTCCTGGCCTTGCAAAATTGAAAAGAACTCAACAGCTTTCCGCGCATACGAGGCAACCGAAATCAGCGAGCGCCACCGTCACCGCTACGAGTTTAATTGCGAGTACGAAAAAACGCTGACCGATGCCGGATTCCGCATCACCGGCCGCTCTCCCGATGGAAAATACGTGGAAATCGTCGAGGCACCGGAGCACCCCTGGTTCCTCGGCTGCCAGTTTCATCCGGAGTTCAAGTCAAAGCCGCTGGAACCGCATCCGCTTTTCCTCGCTTTTATTGGCGCAGCGCTCGCTCACCGGCAGCGTGAGAGCGCGACGCCCTCGGCTGGGAATGCCAACTCCGTGTCCATGTCAGCCCGACCTTCGCCTGCCGATTAGTCTAATTTTGTTGAGGCCTTGTTACTCGCGCCCATGATGTTGCTCCGCTTCGGACTGGCCGCTCTTGTGGTTCCGGCGAAGCTCGATCACCAAATAAACGACAACGACAATATTGAGCAGTAGTACGACGAGTTTCGCCCAACTGACGCGCTTCGTGAGCTCGTAGATTTCAAGCGGAATAAAAGAAGAAGTCGCGATAATCGTGAAGTACTCCGCCCAACGCTTGGCCAGTAACAAGCCGATGCCTTCGGTCAGCAGAAGTGCCGAGTAAAAGAAGGTACCCACGCTGAGTTCTTTAAGCTTGCGATCGTCGAGGATTGAAAATTTTTCCAGCAGGTGTTGAAAGTACAGATTGTCGGGATCAACACGGAAGAGATCCGCCCAACTTTCAAGTTCAGAACCCACATCCTTATGCAGTAGCTTGAGCGCACCGATGCCGACAACGAACAGAACCAGACCCTTGAAAATTTTAAAAGCTGCGATTAACCGGAGACCGCGAGATGGGGTTGCCGCGCGAATTGATCTGCCGGTTGCTGTCGTTTGTTGCTTTGGCTGAATGGAACTCACAAGGCTATTTTGGATTATAACGTCGTACAGCTGTTTAGTCAGCCTTGCTTGCGCGCATCCAACTAGATGGATTTAAAAGGCGGCATGACCGTGACTCCCGTTGCAAATCTTCGCTGTCCCGCATAGGCTATGAACCGCGTTTGACGATCAGAGAGAACTTGCATGCATCCAGCGCGCGAAATCTCGATTGGAAATTTTCGCATCGGCGGGAACCATCCGTTGGTGCTGATTGCCGGGCCGTGCGTGATTGAAAGTGAAACGCATGCCTTCATGATGGCCGAGCGCCTTGCGGAGATTGCCGCACACGCGAGGATTCCTCTGATATTCAAGGCGTCGTATGACAAGGCAAATCGTTCCTCGGAGCAATCATTTCGAGGGCCGGGGCTCAAACCGGGCTTGCGCATCCTGCAAAAAATTAAGACGCGCTTCGAGCTTCCCATTCTGACCGACATTCATGAAGTTTCTCATGCGGCCGTCGCGGCTGAAGTCGCCGACGTGCTGCAGATTCCCGCGTTTCTTTCGCGACAAACGGATCTGCTTGCGGCGGCGGGAAAAACGGGGCGCGTGGTGAATTTGAAAAAAGGGCAATTCCTTTCGCCGTGGGAAATGGCCAATGCCGTGGAGAAAATTTCAAACACGGGCAATGACCGCGTCATTCTGAGCGAGCGTGGCGCTTCGTTTGGTTATCAAAATCTTGTCGTTGATATGCGTTCGTTTCCGATTCTACGCAAGACGGGCTGCCCTGTTGTTTTTGATGTGACGCATTCGGTGCAACTGCCCGGCGGGGAGGGGAAATCGAGTGGAGGGCAGCCAGAATTCATTGAACCCTTGGCCCGCGCGGGGACGGCTGTGGGCGTCGACGGCGTGTTTCTCGAAGTTCATGAGAATCCGGCTAAAGCACTCTCCGATGGAACCAACGCGTTGCCGCTTTCCGAATTGCCGGCGTTATTAGGAAAACTCACGCAAATTGCGGCGCTGGTCCGTAGCTGGAGCGTGCAGTGAGTCTGGAAACCGCGAGGCGCGTTTTGCGGATTGAGGCCGAGGCGCTCGGCGAAATGATGCAGCGGCTCGACGCGCGCTTCGAGCAATCCGTGGAACTTTTGCTCGCGTGCAAAGGGCGAGTGGTCGTCACGGGGATGGGCAAATCAGGATTGATCGGAAGAAAAATCGCCGCGACATTTTCGAGCACCGGCACGCCGGCTGCGTTTCTGCATCCCGCCGAAGCGATTCACGGCGATTTGGGAATGTTGATGCGCGATGACGTTGTGCTGGCGGTGACCTACGGCGGCGAAACCGAAGAAATTATCGCGCTGCTGGAAACGATCAAGCGCCTGGGTCTGCGCATCGTGACTCTAACGGGCTATCCGCGCTCGACAATCGCGGCGGCCAGCGATGTTGTGATCGACGTCAGCGTGAAAGAAGAAGCGTGCTCGCTCAATCTGGCGCCGACGGCCTCGACCACGGCCACGATGGCCATGGGCGATGCGCTGGCTGTCGCACTGCTCGACCGGCGCGGATTCAGTCCCGGAGATTTTGCCGCGCTTCATCCTGGCGGACGGCTGGGCAAAAAACTTTTGCGCGTGGAGAATCTGATGCATGCGGGCGAAGCCATGCCGCGCGTCGC
>JAOAPW010000240.1 GCA_025463105.1 Candidatus Acidiferrum typicum
CTGCGTCATCCGGCATATCGCTCGATCAAATTGATTCCATCCTGCTCTCTAACGCTGAAGTATCGATGCAAACCATCGTGCGCGGTAAAGTCCAGCCGTCCGCGGAAGTCAAGGGCATCAACATCACGCAGCATCATTTCGCCATCAGTCCGATGAATATGCATGACTGGCAGGGCGATTCGAAACTCTCCAGCGTGACGCTTTCACTAGCCGGCTGGAGCGCGCCGATTTCGTTCCGCTCAGGACAGTTGCAGCTCACGGGCGGCAAGCTGGATGCCCAATTCGACGCCGATCTTGCAAAAGCATCCGACATCAAAGGGACGCTGAGCGTTCCCGACGTCACGCATCCGCAAGTGAATTTCGAAATGAGCGCGTCTGATCTAGATATCGACAAGTTAATGGCCGCTGTCGGCGGTGGTTCGAGCACTCAATCCACGCCGTCGGCCAAGGCGGCGACACCTGCGGGACCAAGCGAGCTGGTCGCGCGCGGACACATCAATGTACAGAAAATTACATCGAAACCATATGCGGTAGGGCCCGCGAATGTTGAAATGCGTGTTTACACGGATCGCGCCGAGCTCTGGCCGATTTCGATCGGCATGTACGGAGGAACGCTGCAAATTTCTTCGCGCGTGGACCGTGCCACGGATCCGCCGCGCTTCACCGCCAACGTGGGGATGCGCAATCTGGATGTGTCCAAGGTGCTCGAAGTTTCTCCATCAGCGCGCGGAAAAATGGGAGGGACGGGAGAGCTTGACCTGCAACTTCTAGGCGCACTCAGCGATTCGTGGAAGAAAACGCTATCCGGGACGGGAAAATTCGCGGTGCGCAACGGGCATCTACCGGGCGTTAATCTTCCTGCCGCGGCACAATCGGCTGGAAAATTGGGCGGTGTCGGCGGAGATACTCCATTTACGGTTCTCGAAGGCGACCTCGATATCAAAGACCAGCGCGTGTCGAGCAAGCAGATTCATCTGGATTCAAGCAGCGGCACCGTGGACTTACGCGGCAGCGTCAGCCTCGATGGAGCGCTCGATTACCAGGGACAAGTGGCGGTAAATCCGGGAGCGATCGCCGGATCAGGCGCGGTTGGCAGCATCCTGGGCGGCTTCATCGGTACCCGCGTGAGCAAAATTACCGTGCCGATCGCACTCGGCGGCACGATCGAAAACCCGAAAGTGCAGCCCGGCAAAGGCGTTCCGAGTTTTGCAGGAGCCGCGCCTGCTTCGGGCGCCGCGCCAGCCTCGGGTACGCCGGGACAGCCAGCCGCTGCGCCGCAAAATCCTGTCGACGCGATAAGGGATTTATTTAAGAAACATTAAGTATTGGTTCGAATAGACTGCAGGTAGCACAGGCTTCAGCCTGTGTGCTCTTGATTCGGGATGTGCTCTGCTCCGCTGGAACAAACCAAAGTAAAATCACGCAGACTAGTCTGTGTTACAAAAATCGGGTAACGTCTCCGACTTCATGCCGCAAGTGCGAGCCTGTAAAAACTGAGTGCCGCATCGCCTTGCTCGACCACGCGTGTGAGTTCGAGTTCGCCGAATCGTTCCGGCAATGCGCGTTTGCGCAGGTGCTCAACAATGACGCGGCCGCCGGGGGCCACAATCAACGAATCGCCGAGAAATTCAAGTGTGCGCTGATATTCTTCGGTCGACGCATAGGGTGGGTCGAGAAAAACGAATTGAGCGTGCATGTGGCGCGTCTCCAGCCGTTCAAGACCGCGCAAAACCTCGACAGCAAGTATTTCGGAGTTGTCACTTATTCCGAGCGATTCCAAATTGCGGCGGATCAGGGCCGTCGCGGGCTCATGCTGTTCGATAAATATCGCACCGCGCGCACCCCGGCTCAGCGCTTCGATGCCAACTGCGCCTGTGCCGGCATATAAATCAAGGAAGATGGATTCCTCGACAGTCGAACCCAGAATATTAAAAAGTGTTTCCCGCAATCGATCGCTCGTGGGCCTCAGCGCCTGCCCTTTCAGGCTGCGAAGCGTCCTGCTGCGGTATTTGCCGGCGATTACACGCATGGCGGAACGTGATTCGTGATTCGTGACTCGTCATTCGTGCAGGACAGCAACGCGTCAATAAGTGCTGAGAGTTGAAACTCGTCGGTCGAGAGTTGAAAGTAAGAATCTTTTTTGATCATCATTTTTGTGTTCATAGACCTCTCAACTATTGGCTCCCAACGTTCAACATGACACGAATCACGATTCACGAATCACGAATCACGTCCTAACCGACCGACGCCAGTTGATAGCGGCGCTGCCATTCCTGCGGGAGCTGGGAGAGGAGGCGTCTGCGCGCCTGATCCGAGCCGGGAGTTTCCACCAGGGAAAGCGCCTCGCGGCGCGCGAGTTCGAGAAGCTCGAAATCGCGCAACGGATTCGCGATGTGAAATCCGAGTTCACCGTGCTGGCGCGTGCCGAAGAATTCGCCCGGGCCGCGCAGCTTCAAATCCGTTTCGGCAATTTCAAATCCGTTGGTGGTGCGAACCATGGTTTCGAGTCGCGCGCGCGCGTCATCGCCGGGAGTTTTAGGTGCAATCAGAATGCACGTGCCTTTTTCGCCGCCGCGGCCGATGCGACCGCGCAGCTGATGAAGTTGTGAGAGGCCGAAGCGTTCGGCATGCTCGATCACCATCACGGTTGCATTCGGAACGTCCACGCCAACTTCAATCACCGTTGTCGACACCAGCAGATCGAGTTCGCGGCGCCGGAAACGTTCCATGACGTCTTCTTTTTCCTCACTCTTCATGCGGCCGTGCAGCAGGCCGAGCTTGCGTTCCGGAAAGACCGCCCTTTGCAGGCGTTCGTACTCCACCATCGCTGCTTTCAATGAGCGCTGCGATTCCGCCGATTTCGATTGCTCGATCACGGGATAGACCACGTAGGCCTGGCGTCCGGCGGCAAATTCGCAGCGGAGAAATTCCCACACTTCGGGCAAATGCGCCTCTGAGGACCGGCGCGTCTCAATGGGCACGCGGCCGGGCGGCATCTGATCAATCACGGAAATGTCTAGATCGCCATAGAGCGTGAGCGAAAGCGTGCGCGGAATAGGAGTGGCCGTCATCACCAGGACGTCGGGCGCGGCGGCCTTGTCCATCAATTCCTTGCGCTGCAGAACGCCGAAACGGTGCTGCTCGTCCACAATCACGAGACCTAGCCGCGCGAATTGCACTTGCGGCTCTAGCAGGGCGTGCGTCCCGGCGACAAGTTGTGCCGCGCCGGATCGCACGCGCTCCAGCGCCGCTCTTTTCTCCGCCGGCTTCATCCCGCTGATCAGCAACTCGACGCTATAGCCTGCGCGCGCAAATATTTTTCGCGCTGCCAGGTAATGTTGCACCGCGAGAATTTCAGTCGGCGCCATAAGCGCGACCTGGAAGCCGTTTTCAATGACAATGGTCGCTGCCTCCAGTGCCACAATCGTCTTTCCGCTTCCGACGTCACCTTGCAGCAGGCGATTCATCGGAACGGGCCGCTCCAGGTCCGCCGCGATTTCGCCAAGAGCGCGCTTCTGCGCTTCGGTCGGCTTGAAGGGCAGCACGCGCTTGATGGCCTCGCGAATCACCGGCTCACGCACGCGGAACGCGATGCCCGGCTGCTGCTGCGCCACTTTCCTGCGCATGGCGACGCTCAACTGGTAAAAGAAGAATTCTTCAAAAATCAGGCGCTGGTGTGCTTGCGAACGAAAGGAATTCAGCGCTTCGACGGATTCCGTCTGCGGAGGAAAATGAACGAACTGAATCGCCTCGCCTCGCGAAGGAAATTTATAACGGGCCAGCAGCTCCGCCGGCAGCGGATCAGGAAGCATTCCTCTGAGATTTTCAAGGGCTGCGTAAACAATGCGCCGCATCATTCGCGAAGTGACGCCGCCGATGGCTTCATAAATCGGGACAATACGGCCAACTTCGGTCGAGTCCGCCTCCCCGGTACCCAGCATTTCGTACTCGGGATTGATCATCTCAATCCGGCCCGGACGATTTGGATCGAGATCTGCTTTGCCGTGCAGGACGATTCGTTGCCCCGCTTTGAATTTCCCCTCGAGATAGAATCCATGAAAAAATTTGCAGGCAAGTATGCCGGAATCGTCGCGCACGGACAGGTGATACATGCCGCCTCGCGAGCGCGTGTAGCGCACCAGGCTGCCGCTCAAGACTTCCGCCTGCACGGTGTAGACCTGACCCGGCACGATTTCGCGGATCTTCGCGAAGCGGATGCGGTCCTCGTAGCGGAACGGCAAGTAACCGAGCAGGTCCTCAAAGGTGCGGATGCCGCGCTTGGCGAGCAATTCCGCGCGGCGGGGTCCAACACCTTTGAGGTACATCACTTCGGTTGAAGGTGTGATTCGCATTTATTTTTCTGTTGTAGCGTCGGCCTTCAGGCCGACATTGCGCATTCACAGATATGCCCACCTGAATGTGGGCGCTACATGTACCAACGCAATCTTCCAGGTAGAGCCCGTTCTTTTATATCACCGCATGGGAATTCGCGCTGAGGCTTGCAATCGCTCGCTGCATGCGAAAAGATGGAGAGCCTTTGCTTCGCACTGCTGGAGGAACAATTGTCGCGAGAGCGGCTCGACGGGAACGACAAAAAAGTTCTCCTGATCTGGATTCTCGCGGGCCTTCTTGGCGCGGGCGTGGCGTACAGATATTTCTTCCAGGCTTTCCCCGAAGCGTCCGTGCAATTCAAGGTACCGCGCGCGGCGGCGCTCGAACAGGCGAGACAATTCGCAATTTTGCAAGGCGCGCAACTAAACGGGTATCAATCGACCATTATTTTCCAGGTTGACGACACCGCGAAAACTTATCTGGAACGCGAAGTAGGACTCAAAAAAGCCAATCAGATGATGACGAATGACGTCCACCTCTGGTATTGGCAGACGCGTTTCTTTCGTCCATTGCAGAAGGAAGAGTTCGACGTGCGCGTCGATCCGGCCGGAGGCATCGTCGGCTACCTGCATCAACTGGAGGAGACAGCGCCGGGCGCGCGTCTTGGACGCGCCGCGGCGCAATCTGCCGCAGAATCTTTTTTGCGCGATATTTTGCACGCGGATCTTTCCCTTTACGATTTCAGGGAAGAGGAAGCCAATTCCAACGATCTCCCGAATCGCCGCGATTGGAGTTTTTCCTGGGAACGCCGCGGATTTCGCGCCAAGGACGCGCCGTACCGCCTGAATGTGAAGCTCGCGGGCGACCGCGTGAGTGAGTACGGCGAGTTTCTGAAAGTTCCTGAAGCGTGGGAGCGCGGTTACGAGCGACTGCGGTCCTCCAATAATTTTCTTG
>JAOAPW010000285.1 GCA_025463105.1 Candidatus Acidiferrum typicum
CGCTCTTGCGCTTGGGAAGGTTGGGAAGCGCGGGAGGTTCTTCTCCGTCATAGAAGAGTTGGTAGAGTGGGACTTCGAGAGCGCGGGCCATCTTTTCCAGTGTTTCAATTGCTGGAACAGTGTGGCCATTTTCCACGCGAGAAATGTAACAGCGTAGAAGCCCGGTTCGCTTTTCGATATCCCCTTGGGAAAACTTTTTTTCTTCGCGGAGCGCGCGAAGACGGTCGCCGATAATCATGTCGGCATTGTTCCATAGAGTACCCGTGCCTGCAAGTAGAATTGTGAACAATCCGTGAAAGGCGTGTAACCTGAAGGCCATGGCTGACGTCACTAATTCAGGTACAAGCGAGGGTGCGCGGGCCGCAGCGACGGCTGAGCCGATGACCCCCGCGGAAAAAGAGAAGCTTCTCGTCCGCCGTGCGCAGGATGGAGATGTGAGCGCCTACGAAGATCTGGTGCGCACGCATCAACACCGGGTACTAGCAGTAGTGGGAGGGATTTTGCGAGGAAGCGAGGACGTCGAGGACGTGGCGCAGCAGGCGCTGGCCAAGGCATATTTTTCGATTCGGCGGTTCGATCTGCGATCGGCCTTCGGGACGTGGCTCTATAAAATAGCGGTGAATGAGTGCTGGGATTACCTGAGAAAGAAAAAGGTGCGCCGGCTGGTGTACGAAGCGGACATGAGCGAGGAGCAAGTACGGAAGTTGGATTCCGTGCCGGAGCACAGCTTCGGAGACCGGCGGCCGCACGGAGACGCGGGAAGCAGAGTCGAGCAGCAGCAATTGGTGGAACGCCTGCTGGGGGAACTGGACGAAAAAGACCAGATCATGCTGGTGATGAAAGAGGTCGAGGGATTTTCAGTGGAAGAGATTGGCGAAGTTCTGGGACTGAATGTGAACACGGTAAAGGTGCGACTGTTTCGTGCTCGAGGGCGGCTGGTGGAGATATATCGGAAGCGGCTGGACAAGCGCCCCACTCAACGGTCCGGACTCAGTCCAGTAAGGAGTGACAAACGTGTTTAAAAAACTAAAGATTCTGATTTCCGACAAATTCCATGCGGGGCGCTCATTTTCTTCCGGCGGGTGCAGGAAATATGAAGCGCGCCTGGAGGATTACCTCCAGGGGAATCTCAAGAGTAATTACGATTCGGATTTGAATGATCACCTTCGGCGGTGCGGCGATTGCCGCGCGGCGTTGGAAAACTCGCGGATGGGTGGAGAGTTGCTGCGTGATGCCTGGAAACCGGCTGGTGAGGCTCGCGGCGCATTTGTGGCGGGAGTAATGGCGAAAATTCGAGAAGAGGAAATGCGCGCCGAATCGCCCGCCGCATTCTGGAATCCGCTTGAATTTTTGGCATCGCGATTGTCATTGACGGCTGCGACGGTCTTGTTCGCTTTGTCAGTGTACATGGTGGGGTTTGCGCCACGCCGTCCGCCAACACTCTCTCCATCGGCTCGCACCGAACTGAATGCCGCCGATTTCCCGCAACCTCCGGGAGATCCTGAGAGTAACGAAGAAGTTCTGCAATCCCTGGTGGAGAGGAATTATGGACGCTAATCAAGGCAGCCGCAAAGCTTTCCTGCTGGTTTTGCTTGTGTTCGCGCTGGGCATTGCGCTGGGCGCGGTGGGCACCTATGTGGTGACCACACGTGTGCTCGCGGCGCGACCGCAGTTGAACACTGTTCCGAACAGGGTGGCGCTGTTTACCAGGGATTTAAACCTGAATCCGGATCAGCAGAAACAGATCCAGGAGATTCTCACCGAGACTCGCGCGCGGTATGCAGAAATTCATAGCCACGCCGACCCGGAATACGAAAGGGTCCGTCACGAGGGCCGTGAGAAAATCCGGCAAATTCTGACGCCGGAGCAGAGACCCAAGTTCGAGGATATGCTCCGCAGATTCGACGAGGAGCGGCGCAACCGGCAAAACGAAGGGCACGATTAGTTTTGACGCAAATTTTTCCGCAAACAGTCTGCGCCGCCTTCTGGAGCTTCAAATTTGTATGGCGACCCGTCAGCAAAACACTTTTGTACCGTCCACCTGGCCGACAACGTAGTTTCAATCAGAAGCTCAGGAGCGCGCTGGACCTGCTGAGCCGCCGTTCCCTCCAGCTTTAAATTGGTGAAGGAATATAAGCTATGGGATCTTTCATCGGGAAAATAAAAGAATATTGGAAGCGGTCAATGCTTTACCGCGCGATGTTGGTCGCTCCGCCGGTGGCGCTCATGCTTTGGGTAGGAACTATTTCCATCGGGACACGATCGAGCGCGCAGTTCTTCACCGCCAAGGTGGAGAAAGGCGACATTTCGCAAGTCGTGCAGGCGACAGGGACGATTAATCCTGTCACAACCGTCCAGGTCGGTTCGGTCGTGTCGGGAAACGTTGTAAAAATCAATGCGGATTTCAATTCCAAAGTAAAAAAAGGCGACATCATCGCTCAGATCGATCCCGTGCCATTTCAGAATATTCTTTCGCAGGCAGAGGCGGATTACCAGAATTCTCAGGCAAACGTGAAGAGTCTGGAGGCGCAAATTGAGACGGCGCGGGCCAATGTGCTGAACATGAAAGCCAATATTGCCAAGGCACAAGCGGCGCTCGGAGATTCGGAGACGCAGTTGCGGCGCACGAAGGAGCTTGCAGACCAGGGAATTGTCGCCGTTCAACAGAAAGATACGGCGCAGGCCACATATGACGGCGCGCTCGCCTCCCTACATTCGTCCCAGGCACAGGAGGCCCAGTCCGAGGCGCAATTGAAGACCACGATCGCGCAGCGCGATCAGGCCAAGGCACAGGTGCTCATGAAGCAGGCCGCAGTCGCTTCCGCGCGCTTGCAACTGAATTACTGCACCATCCGCGCTCCCATCGACGGCACGGTGATCAGCCGCAATGTGGATGTGGGACAGTCCGTGGCGGCCAGTTTGCAGGCGCCCAATCTATTCAGCATCGGTCAGGACTTGACCCACATGCTGGTCTATACGAATACGGATGAGGCGGACGTGGGGCGCATTCAGGTTGGCGCGCAAGCCTCTTTCCGCGTGGACACATTCCCGAGAGAGACTTTTTATGGGCGCGTGTCGCAGGTGCGCATGAACGCGGGAATCATCCAAAATGTCGTCACCTATAACACGACAATCGAGTTCGACAATCCGAATGTGAGGTTGTTTCCTGGCATGACAGCGTACGTCTCGATTCCGGTGGCATGGGCCAACGATGTCGTCAAAGTGCCCAACGGGGCGTTACGGTTCAAACCGGATTTGACCGACGGCGAACGCCAGTCGCTGTACGCGAAATACGGAATCAAGGAGAGTTCGCGCGCGACTGCGGCAGGACGCATTGGGTCTGCGAATGGCGCGGGCGGCACGGCGGCAGCAACTGGAGGGCAGAACGGCGGCGGGAGCGGAGCCAATGGTGGAGGCCAGGGCTCACGCAATGGTCAGGGTCAGGGAGGCAGCGCACGAAGAGCACAACAGGGCGGAGTCGACGCAGGTGGCGCGAGTGGCGGAGGCGGCGGCCAGAACGGCGGGCGTACTGGTGTCGCAAATAGCTTGAGGGAGGACAGCGGCATCGTCTGGAA
>JAOAPW010000293.1 GCA_025463105.1 Candidatus Acidiferrum typicum
GGCGCGGAAGCGCTTGGCTGGAACGCCACCGGCATCGGCGCTTTTTATGACGACGATGTACATCGATATCTCGGCTTCCTCGAGGAAACAGACAACTCCGTGATCGGCTCAGTCGATGCGGCGGAAAAACGTGCGCTGGTTATGCTGGGTTCGCCGACGAGCAGGCACGCGGCGGCGATTTCCAATTCAGAAAAGGATTCAATTTCCGAAAAAGAAAAAATGCGCGCGAACAAGGTCGAAGTTGCACCTGGAATTGATTCCACCACGCTTCCGCGGCAGGTGATCTATCACTTTTCAATTGGGCGCGCCATTCCAGATCCACGAATTGAGGCATAAAACGGCATGCCAGGCATTCTGGTCATTGGGAACAATCATTTCATAGTCCGCGGTCCATCGCCGGATCGAGAAACGGCGTTGGCCCTTGCCCGGCACTGGTCGCTGATACAAATCGGGCGGACGACGCCGGTCGATTTGCAACAATGGAGCATTAGCACGCGGGAGTTCCGGGAAAATCTTGAATGGGCGGTGGTCGTTCCGGGCGACGGAGAAGTTTCGCCGGCCGTAGCGCAGTTGCTGGAAGAACTCCTGGCGAGGGGAATCACAATTCGCAACTCCGGGACCGACGATTGGTGATGAGTGCGCCAATTGGAATCGCGGCGCGGCACATGAGTGTGAAAAAGGGAACGAAGAGGCTCTAATTTTTCTGCCGTAGGACGTGGCGGCGGATATCCGGCCAGAATTCCTTAACGATATTATTCAGCGCGGCGGCTTCTATTTGCGTTCCCCAGTTCTGCGCCGTCTTGCTCAGGCCACGCTCTTCTGGCGGGTAATAAAAGTTGGACAAGCCCGCTTCAAACGCGTTCCCCACAGTCTCCGAGTAGTTGAAACTTTTCGCGCCGGAATCTTTCTTGGTAATGACGACCCGCGATAACGCGTACGCGGTTCGACGAAAAAAACCGCCGTGTCCGAGAGTGTAATAACGCGGGTCTTCGTGCATTATCGAGGGAACAATAGCTTCCGTGAAGTATGCTCCGGACGCCTGGTCAACGAATGCGCGCCAATAATACCGCCCATACCCGGCCGCTCCGTTACCCAACTCCGGATACGATTTCAGAGCCATGCTTTGGGCTGCAACCATTCCCGCCCAAACAAAGGCCGAGTAATCCACGCTATCCTCGCTGGCCATCTTGAATTTTTCCTTAGCGGACTGCGGAGGAGGTTGCGTGTTCGCGCTAACGGCCGCAAAATTTGGAACGACCCACATGATCCGCGAGGTTTGCTTGCCTTCGGAATCACCCTTCTTATTTTGGTCGGAAGGCGCCTGCGCTGAAGCTGGGGCCGCCTGAGGCGTTGACTGGGTTCCATCGTCTAAATGCGGCGAAGAAGCGTCACCGCTTTCAGGCCGCCCGGCCTCTTTGTTTTTTTCGGTTGTTTGAGCCCAAAGTAACGCGGGAGACAAAACGAAAAATAGAATAGTTGAGATACTTTTTGGTTTAAGCAAAACGCACTCCGCTTGAGACCGGGCCGCTGGTGGAACTGGAATTTCCAAAACATGCCAGTCCCTACCCTGTCATAGGATGCCCTATGCAGGCTGCTGGGTTTGTTCCCTGCGCATACACGGTTTATTAATTTAATTAGACGACAATTAGGATTTGCCGGCCGCTTCCCGGCCCGCGACGACTGCATCGCTGATTTTTTGCTGTCCCTGATCCATAATGTCTTTCACTTGCACTCGAGTCTTGCGAACCTTCTCATTGGCTGTATCTATGCCGTTCAGGCACTTGTTCGCAAGCCACTGTCGAGTCTCCGCCCCGGATCTTGGAGCCAGGAAAATACTCAATGCCGCCCCGATTCCCAGGCCGGCGACTAAGTACCCGACGGTTTTGCCCAGGTGGCTGCCCGAATTTACCGCTGCTTGAACTTCACGTTGGTTATCCACAAGTCCCCCATGCGAGCCACTCTTTCGTGACTGCTCAGTGTTGAATCTCGATTTCGCGTCCACTCATGGACAGGAAAGCTTGATGTTAATTTACGCGGTCGTTGGCTCACTGTCTGTTCGATTCAGGTCACATGCAGACCTGTCCCTTTTCGCACAGACGCTCGGCACTCGACACGCTAGCGTTGTGAAGGACCGTCGATTCTCCGGGCTTAAAACGGCCCCGGTGACTCCAGAAGGAGAGACTATGTCATTCGGTCTTTACTCGATTGGATTTGCAATTGTAATTGGCGGATTGATTTATGCCGCGTATTTGCTGCATATGCCTGCGCACTGGATTGCAGTGGGGGCGGTCATACTTTTAGGAGTCGGGATTTTGACAGGCGTAAAGGCGACCCGTCAGAAGGATCCTGTGGGATAAGCGCATTGTCTGATTCCCTGTGTCTTTGATTCGCTGAACCGGAAGGGGCAGCCCGATCGCTTGTGAATTTCGCGCACGCATTGTGTAATCCGCCTGGAACTGCATTGCAACTCCCCCATTCTCTCTAATTCCTGACAAGCGCTCTGGACCTGCCGCTGATGTCCTGATACTGTTCCACGGCTGGAATTTTTGCGCACAATTTCAAGGCCAGGAGCCTATTCGAATGATTGTCGACATTTATACGCACATAATGCCTCCGGAATTTTTGAAATCCATGGAGAGCCTGGGATCGAGTTCCGGACTCGTGAAGCGCATGGCGGCCATCCGCGAATTGCACAATCTGGACGCGCGGTTCCGCGCCATGGACGAGTTCGGCGACTACCGGCAAATTTTTTCGATACCGAATCCGCCCATTGAAACGGTGACGACTCCCGAGCAGGGACGCGATCTGGCTCGGATCGCGAATGACGCCATGGCCGAAATGGTGCAGCGCCATCCTTCGCGGTTTCCCACGTTTATCGCCATGCTTCCACTGCATAACGTGGATTCGGCCATGGAGGAATTGAAACGCGCGATTGATACGCTGGGCGCGCGGGGAATTCAAATCTTCACGCACGTAAATGGACGGCCGCTCGACGATCCGCAATACGAGCCGCTTTTCGCGGCGATGGCGGGATACGACTTTCCGATCTGGCTGCATCCCGCGCGCACCTCGGCCCTGACCGATTATGCTTCCGAAAAGCAGTCAAGACTTGAAATGTGGTGGTGTTTCGGCTGGCCGTACGAAACGTCGGTGGCCATGTCGCGCCTGGTGCTTGCGGGAATATTTGACCGCTATCCAAAGCTCAAAATCATCACGCATCACTTGGGCGGAATGATTCCGTACTTTGACAAGAGGATTGAGGATGGCATGGCTTTGCTGGGCACGCGCACGCAGACGGAAGATTATTCGGGCATATTGCCGTCGCTCAAGCGTCCGCTCATCGATTACTTTCATATGTTTTACGGTGATACGGCGCTGTTCGGCGAGTCGCGCGGGCTGGCGTGCGGCCTCGATTTCTTTGGCGCGGCTAACGTCGTGTTCGCGACGGATGCGCCGTTTGGGCCGGTGGCCTCAACGCGCAAGGGCGTCGCGCATTTGAACCTGGAGAAGTCGCAACTCGAGGCGGTTCACCATCACAACGCGGAAAAGCTGATCAATATGAAGATTGTGTAGAGCGGGACGGACAACCCCCGCCTGTGAAGAGGCGGGCTACAGTGACTGGCAGTCCTACGCATCGCCGGACGCGCGGAAGATAGTAGCCCAGCGCGAAAACTTTCCCGGAGTATCGAGGGATTAGTCCCAGGGCAGGCCGACATAGTTCTCCGCAAGCGACTTCATCGCGGCTTGCGAACCTGTCAGATAGTCGAGTTCGGCAACCTGGCGGCGCTGATCGAACGCGTTGTCGGTATCGAAGCGGTGAAGCATGGTCGTCATCCACCAGGAAAAACGCTGCGCCTTCCAGACGCGCCGCAAGCACCGTTGTGAATACTGTTCCAGCAGGCGAGTCCCGCCGGAGGAGTAGTAGTCAGCGAGCGCCTGCGACAGCAATCGTACATCTGCCGCAGCCAGGTTGAGTCCCTTCGCGCCGGTCGCTGGAACGATGTGCGCCGCGTCACCGGCTAAATAAAGCCTGCCATATTGCATCGGCTCCGCGACAAAACTGCGCATCGGCGCAAGATTTTTCTGAAGGACGGGGCCTTCGGTGAGTTTCCAATCTCCATCAATTGCGAAACGAGCGTGGAGTTCCCGCCACACTCGATCGTCCGGATAATCTTTCAGATCCGCGTCGGCTGGAACCTGCATGTACAGGCGGCCGATCTCCGTGGAGCGCATGCTCAAGAGAGCGAAGCCGCGCTCGGAGTGCGCGTAAATCAATTCGTCAGAAGACGGCGGCGCCTGCACCAGAATTCCCAGCCACGCGAACGGATACGTCCGGTCGAAAAAGGTGAGCACTCCCGCGGGAATGCTTGGGCGGCACACTCCTCGAAAGCCATCGCATCCGGCGATGAAATCGCAGGTCAATTCATGGGTCTTGCCGTCTGCTGAAAAGCGCATCGAGGGAGTTGTGCCGTTAAACCCGTCCACACTCACATCTTTGGCTTCGAAAAATATCTGTCCCCCGGCCGCAAGCCGCGCGCTTATCAGATCTTTGACAACTTCCTGCTGCGCGTAGATCGTGATGGCCTTGCCGCCCGTGAGTTCATACAAGTTGATGCGATGCTCACGGCGGTTGAAGCGCATGTGAATTCCGTGATGCACGAGCCCTTCGCGCTTCAGGCGTTCTCCGACGCCTGTTTCGATCATCATATCCACCGTGCCCTGTTCGAGCACGCCTGCGCGTATGCGATGTTCGATGTAATGCCTGCTGCGGACTTCGACAATGACGGATTCGATTCCCTGCAAGTGAAGCAGGTGCGCAAGCAGCAATCCCGCAGGGCCCGCTCCGACAATTCCGATCTGCGTGCGCAAGGTTTCCCTCTCGCCGGCCGGTAGTACGCGAAGAACGGCTAGAGTTTAGACGCGCAAAGCTCCGCTTGTCCACGGCGCTCATTTGCTTCGAGGAATTTAATTTGGCGAAGAAGAGGAAATCGAATTTTATTCGTTCGCGACTGGACGCAAGACCGCGATCGCGAAATGTGCGAGCAGCGGGGCGCCTTCATCGAGCTGCAGCCAGCGCACGACACAATTGTCCTTCAAATATTTTCCCACGCGAGCCTCGCCGATGCCGAGGTGTTCCGCCAGTTTTTCTTTCAGATTCGCGCCTTCACGGCTGCTGCGCCCGCTCCGAAGCAGGTTCCCGATGCCAACGCGAAGCGTCTGGCAGGATTCAATGTAGTAGTAACAGGTCTGGTCGCTGTCGGTAATGAGAAAAACGCCGGGACCTGCGGGTGCGTCATCTGAGGTGTCCACGGAATGCAGCGAACAGGCCAGCAGGCGGCGAAGTTGGGACTCGAGCTTGGCCATGCGCGAGGAAAGCCCAGGATCGCCTGCGCGAGCGCGCATTTGTAAAGTTGGACCCGCGGCGGCAGTTTCAAAACTGCTGACAGGTTCCGGCTCGCGAGTCCGGCTCTCCGGTGATTCCTGGGAAACAAAAGGATGAACGATAGGCGCTGACTGTGTTTGCGCCGCGCGTTCGAATGACGGCGGCGCAATGGGAATCGGGTTGGGCGCTCCGGCTGCAGGAGCCGCCACGCGAGTGCCCTTATGCCGCCCCCGCCCGCCTCTGCGACCGCGGCGTTTGCGGCGGTGGCCCGGCGGGACTGCTTCGGTGACCGGCGCAATAGCGGATGCTTCTTGCGGCTGTTCAAAAACTGATTCTTGCTGACCGCCGTCCGGTTCGCCGGCGGCTTCGGGAATTTGTACATCAGAAAATTCGGAAATGATAGGCTCCAATCGAGTTGCGGGCTCGGCTTCGGGTTCGCTCACGGATGCGGGAGCAGGCGTCACGGGAATTGGCGCACCAAGGCGGGTAAGAGCTTCTTCCGCTTTTTGTTTCCATTGCGCCCGGCGAAAACGCTCGGCGGCGGCCGTATACCAGCGAGCCGCTTCCATGTTCGCACCAATCTTCTCATGGAATTGCGCAAGTTCGAACGCAACCATGGCATCGCGTGTGCGTTCGTACAACACCGCGAGCTGTCCTGGGGGGTCCGCGCTAGTTCGCGCCTTACGGATGCGCGCCTGAATCTGTCGCCAATCGCTCACTGTTTAATATTGTATCAGCCGCACGCTTGCGGGGCCAGCGATACGCTCGGAATTGGGACGAGAACGCCGGGTGAAGAGACAGCTTCGAAATTTCGGCGGGCCGCTCGCGTTCCGCGCGGACCTGCGGCAGAATCGAAGCAATGAATAGAGCCGAACGCACCGGGAAGGTCATCGAGGTCTCGCGCGAGCTGGGATTTGATCTCTGTGGGATTGCCGCGGCTGAGGCGTTTCCCGAACTCGCGCATCTTCCCAAGTGGCTGGCGCAAGGCTACGCGGGCGACATGCGCTATCTGCATGACGCGCGGCGCCAATCGCCTGCAAATATTGTGCAAGGCGCACGCAGCGTTATCGTATGCGCCCTCAATTACAATACATCGCTGCCTTTCTCCACGCACGTGCCGCACGAAATTGCATCTCAACACGGACCGCAGGGATGGATCGCGCGTTATGCCTGGGGCGATGACTATCACAACGTGATTGGTGAAAAGCTCGATGCGCTGGTCAATGCGCTGCGGAAAGAATTCCCGGAGCCGTTTGAAGCGCGGGCCTACGTGGATACTGGCCCGGTCGTCGAACGAGTTGCCGCGAAATACGCCGGGCTCGGATGGCTGGCCAAGAATACGTGTCTCATTCACGAAGAATCGGGTTCGTGGTTTTTCCTTGGCGTGATTGTAACGACGCTCGATCTGGCGGAGTCGCTCGGCCCGGCCGGCAGCCCTGCGGAGGATCTTTGCGGGAATTGCCGTCTGTGCATTGACGCGTGCCCGACCGCCGCCATTGTCGAGCCCTACGTTCTGGACGCGCGACGCTGCATCTCGTACCTAACGATTGAGCTGCGTGGCGTAATTCCGCTCGAGTTCCGCGAGCCGATGGGGCGGCATGTCTTCGGCTGCGACATTTGCCAGGACGTGTGTCCGTGGAATCGCCGCGCGCCGGTTACTGCGCTCGCAAATTTTAAACCTCGCTCCGCCGCACAACATTCTCTTTTTTCACCGGACCTGGAATGGCTGATCTCTCTCACCGAGGAAGAATTTCGCGAAGTATTTCGGCGCAGTCCCATAAAGCGCACAAAGCGCAGAGGCCTGATCCGAAACGCCTGCGTGGCGCTCGGGAATTCCGGCCTGCGCGCCGGAGATCCGCGCTATGAGGAAATCTGCGCCAGGCTTGCGGAATTGGCCGCCGTGGATGACGCCATTATCGCTGAACATGCGCGATGGGCGCTCGACCGGCTGGTAGCTAACGGTAAGCTTCCACAGCCGTGCGCGTCGCAGGTTGTGCCGCCCAGCGCGCAGCGATAGAATGCAAGGTGCCTGGCGTTATCATCCAATCCGCACTGAGGAGGCACCGATGGCACAACAACAGGCCGCGACACCACAAAAGGAGGGTCCCTTGGCCCACGTTCTTCCCCCGCTCCCTTACGCATTCGATGCGTTGGAGCCCTATATCGACAAGCAAACGATGGAGATTCACCACGGAAAACATCATGGCGCCTACGTGAATAACTTGAACAAAGCCCTCGAAGGACATGCCGATCTTCAGGCTCTCTCAATCGATGAGTTAATGAAAAGTCTCGACCGGGTTCCGGAAGCTATCCGCACGGCCGTGCGAAATAACGGCGGAGGCCACTGGAACCACTCCATGTTCTGGAAAATCATGAAAAAGGGCGGTGGTGGCGAGCCCACGGGTGCGTTTGCCGATGCGCTCAAGGCCTCATTCGGTTCATTTGCCGATTTCAAAGGGAAATTCGCGCAAGCGGGCGTGGGCCGATTTGGCTCAGGCTGGGCCTGGGTGATTGTTAAGGACGGCAAACTGGCGATTGAGTCCACTCCAAATCAGGACAATCCACTCATGTCCGGTGGAAAAGCGGTCATGGGTCTGGATGTATGGGAGCACGCCTACTATCTGAAATATCAGAACCGCCGGCCGGACTACATCGAGGCCTGGTGGAATGTTGTAAATTGGGAAGAAATCGGGAACAACTACGCTGCGGCCAAGAAGTAAAGACGCATCATTTCATTTTTAGATGGATTATGCGCTGTAGGGGCACGGTTCACCGTGAGCGCTCACCGTGAACGGCATGCCGTGCCCCTACACATTTGAGGAGTCCAGAAACTCCACGGCCCGTTCAGAAATTAATCTGAACGGGCCGTTTTCACTTTACGACTGACTGGCTGATTTCAGGTGGCGAAGCGTTCTCGCGGAAACATGGCTGAAAACACGCGATTGCGCGTCCGCCGGACCTCGTTTGCGGGCGCGGACGGCTCTTCCGGCTGCGGATTCTGCACCTGGATTTTATTTTCCCGGTCAGGTAAAGGATAGCCAAACAGCATGGATATCGGAATCTGCGATTCCGACGCGCTTGCCGGTATACGGCCGAGCGAAACTTCCCTACTTAATGCAATTCGATCGTTGACGCCAAACTTTGCCAGAAGAGATGATACGTGAAACTTTACTGTGCGCTCCGAAACGTTCAGTCTACTCGCGATTTCCTTATTGCCTAGCCCCTGGAGCACGCCATCGAGAACTTCCTGCTCGCGACGGCTGATTTTCACTCCGGCTCCAATGGCGCGTCCGGCAGCAAGAAGCTGCTCGGCGCGTTCGGACACAGTCTGAAGAAGCGACTCCCGAGCCACCACCATGACTTCGAAATCTTCGGGCGCCTGCCCGCGTACCAGGCAATGCATGGCCAATAAGCCTGCAACTTGCTCGACAGGCATACCTCCATCCGGGCCCGCTTGCACCCGAAATCGTACAGCGCCTGATGACCGCTCACAAAGAACGAAACTCTCGGGCCGAAAAGATATTTCTTTTTTTTGCGCGCGCAAAGACAGGGAATGCTTTCGTCTACGAATCAAATGGGCCTCATTTCTAGGTCCGAAGCAGGCACGGACCAGATTTGGATAACGATCGAACATTTTCTGCAGAAAGAGTGCTTATGCTGAAATAGCGTGGAAGTTCTCGGCGTTCCCGGTAGCTGGAGAAGGACAGGGAACGACTTCAGAGGTGTCGGAGGCACACCTAGAAGTTCCTATATTAAAATACAGAAATACTGAGTAGCACCACGCCGAGGTTCCTGTGAGCAAATGGTCTGCCACAGTGGTCAATCATTTGCACACATATGAAGGGGTTTGGCAGCTGCATACCCGATGGCTCAGTTGAGGCAAGGTAGAGATTGCCGCATTCGAGGAAAATTTCCACACTTTTTCTGCCAGGCTCGCCCTTCTGGAAATTCAGAGTAAATAGAACGTGCCCTTTTCAGACGCGCAGCCTTCCTGATTTTCCTAAAATACGCATGATGACCCGCCTGATAGTCAACCATCTGGCATAGAATGCCTTCGCCGGGAGCGTTGTAACGAAAATTGGGGGGGGGGAACCATGATTTATTCACAGTTTTCCACAGCCTGGGCAGCGTATTTCGCGTTCTGGAAGCTTAATGTGAGCTTTCCTGCGAGTGCCCTCAGCATCGAGGAGATCGTTGTGCGATGGATCCACATCGTGGCGGGAATTATTTGGATGGGATTTCTGGCCTTCTTTATTCTCGCGGTTGCGCCGGCGCTGAAATCACTCGATCCGGCAATTCGCGCGAAAGTTTTCCCTGAATTGGCCTCACGCGGGCTCTGGTGGCTGCGGTGGAGCGCGGTAGTGGCGTGGCTGATGGGATTTCGTTATTTCATGATTCTGACGAAGACCGACGCCGTCAATGCTGGACTGCCTCACGCGTGGGGCGGATGGATGGGCATCTGGTTTGGCTGTTGGTTGGCTGCATTTGCCGTAGAAATGGTGTTGATTCGGGCGGCGGGCGCCTTGGGCAACAAGCTCGTCGTCGGCGCTCTTGTACTTTTTTTAATGACGGCAACGTCCTGGCTTGTCGTTTCGCTGCTGGCGCAACCGGGCGTAAGCAACCGCACGCTTTCGATTTCCATCGGTGGCGGGTTGGGAACCATTTTGTTCTTTAATGTATGGGGTATAGCCTGGCGTTGCCAGAAGCGGCTGATCGCATGGACACGAGCCTCCACTGCTCTGGGAACCCCCATGCCGCCGGAGGCAGTGAAGCTCGGACAAATGGCTACGCTCACGTTGCAAATTAATTTCTGGCTAAGCTTCCCGATGATTTTTTTTATGGCCGCGTCTGCTCATTTCCCGTTTCTTTCCGGGGTGTAGCGGATGCGGAAGCGGTTTTCTGACTTCAGCGCGTGAGGATGCGTGTCTGTCCCGGCGAGACCAGTTGGTAACGGACGCCGCGCCACCGGATTTGCCGGCTAAACAAGGCGACCACGGTGTTCCACAAAGCCAAAAATGGCACGGCCGCAGCCATTAGCGTCCAAACCCAACTGTCCGCAAGTAGCTTCGATTTCCATGCCGGCAGTACTTCCATCACCGCCGTCAGTCGAAGAACCCCTCGCCCCATGGAAAGCACTGGCGGCAACATAGCGAGCGTCAAAAGGTGAATCGCCGGCGCGCCCTGAATCAATTCGCTGAAATACAATCCGACGCCCGACAAGACGGCGCCGCAGTACAACAAGTGCGCGAATCCGCCGAGCGTCCAAAGTCTGGATTCGTAAACCCGCAAGATGATGATTTGCCGGTTCGTGAATTCGAGAAGCCCTGCGGCGTCGCAATCGAACAGAGTGGGAACGATGCACTCAGGCGCATAGATGATCGGCGCGCCCATGCGGCGCAATGCCGCCGTGAGCGATAAATCGTCGCTGACCGACCCATTCCAGTATTCCATCACGCCCGCCTGCTCGAATCGTTCGCTGCGGATGGCCGTGCCCCCGCCCCAGCAGAAATTATTGTGGTGTTCGCCAAGGTATGTCGCGGCGGGGGCATTCCAGGCGGAGGCAAGCGCGCTCCAGAATCCGTGACGTTGCTGGAAGAACCAGCGAAACGTCGTAACCGCGCCGATATTTGGATCGGCCAATGGCCCCACCAGGTGCGTCAGCCAGGTGCGCCCCGGGCGTCCATCCGAATCGCAAAAAACAAAAACGTCATATCCCTGCTTCGCTTGTTGCACGGCGGCGCGAAGGTTGTTCACTTTTTCGCCGCATCCTTCGGGTCGCCCGGCGATTACGATGTGAATCGTGTGTTTGCTGGAAGCCACGAGTTTGTCGAGAACCTTGCGGGCGGGGTCCTCGCCGCTCGCCATCGAGAAAAAAATTTCGTAATCGGGATAATCAAACGATGTGAGCGCAGCCAGATTTTGCTCGAGCCCGGGCTCGATACCTTTGACGGGACAAAACAGGGCAACGCGCGGCGCGTAAAAACCAGTGTGGCTGCCAATTCTCCGCTGCGCCATACGCAGCCAGCGCAGTCCATCCCACAAATTGTAGAACCCTTGCAGGACCTGCTCCACAACGAGGAAGTAGAAGAGTGTAAGCATGGCTGGGACCCTTGCCAAGCGTGCAACGCGGAGCATAACAGATAAAACAGTCTGCACGGCAGAGCGCAGTCAGAATTAGAATCGGGGCGTATTCAATTCGTACACGAGGAGAAGACCCATGCCCGTCCGTGTAGAAGCCATGATGGTGACCACCGCAACAGAATTGCCCGGCTACCGCATCGTGCGCAACATCGGTATCGTGCGCGGCATCATTGTCCGCTCACGAAGCATTCTAGGATCGCTCGGTGCGGGACTCCAAACAATTATCGGAGGAAACATTACGCTCTACACCCAGCTTTGCGAAAAGACACGCGAAGATGCGTACGAATTGATGATGCAGCGTGCAGCCGAGCATGGCGCCAATGCCGTCATCGCCATGCGCTACGACGCCAACGAGATTATGCAAGGCGTGACCGAAGTGTTGGCGTACGGCACTGCGGTGATGGTCGAACGTAATGCTTAGGCCCGTAGGGGTCCGCCGCGGCGGACCATGCCCTACAATTTGAGCAGGTTTACCGTTTCAGAGATACGCCGAGAAGAATCCGGCTGGCAACCGGCCGGCCCGCGTTAAACGCAGGAATGAATTTCCATGTCGAAGTTGAATTCATAAGACCGTCGTCAGCCGAATGATCTCCCACCATTTCGGCGGAGCGAACTTTTCCCGCGGAATCAATCACCAGCTCGAGTTGCGACTCCGTTTGCGCCAGACCTAATTCCAATGCATTCGCCGGCGGAGGACGCAGCATGAGGATGGCTTTGGGTCTGCTTATTTCAAGTTTGGGATCTAAACCTTTCGGCGTCACTTCCGGCGTGGCGACTGGAACCTTTGTGGCGTCGAATATTTTCGTTTGCCGCCCCGTGCGAACTTCGGTCGATATACCATCCACTTGAGCGCGGATCCCGCGTGCACGGGCTTGCAATACTGCAGCACGAATCCGATCCACGTCCTCGGCGGGCCACAT
>JAOAPW010000322.1 GCA_025463105.1 Candidatus Acidiferrum typicum
AAGATTGAAGATTCCAGCGCGGTATTCTCTCCGGCAAACGATAGATGTCCTGCAATGGCGCTGTACTCCACAGTTGCAATGACGCAGGAATCGCAGGACGCAATGGCCCAGTTCAGCCTGAAAGCTGGCGAGACGGCGAGCTTCGTGTTTGGCGGAGTTCGGCCCCGTGGCCAGCAACCGGAGATGGAGTTCATAGGACAGCGCTTTCACGACACAGTTCGTTTCTGGAAGAAATGGATCGCGAAATCGAAATACAAGGGGCGATGGCGAGAGATGGTGAATCGTTCTGCCTTGATGCTCAAGCTGCTCTCCAGCCGCGAGCACGGTTCACTGATTGCTGCGCCGACGTTTTCCCTGCCGGAAAATATCGGCGGGGTGCGTAATTGGGATTATCGCTACACCTGGTTGCGGGATGCGGCATTCGCACTCTATGCGCTGATCAGGCTGGGTTTTGTGGATGAAGCTGAAGCATTCATTGACTGGCTCAAAGGGCGGCTGAGCGACGACGCGGAGCGAGGGCCGTTGCAACCCATGTACGGAATTGACGGCAGGCAGAAGCTCGATGAAGTTACGCTCGACCATTTGCGGGGATACGAGAATTCGCGGCCCGTCCGCATCGGAAACGCTGCCTACAAACAGCTGCAACTGGATATTTATGGTGAAATGATGGATTCCATTTACCTGGCCAATAAATATGGAGATCCAATTTCAAACGCCGGCTGGCAGGAAATTCTCGACATGTTGGAGTGGTTGGCAAAAAACTGGCGGCGGCCCGATGAAGGAATATGGGAAGTTCGAGGCGGTCCACGAGAATTTCTGCATTCACGCCTGATGTGCTGGGTGGCCTTCGATCGGGGTTTACGGCTGGCGCAGAAACGCTCGCTTTCGGCTCCTGTCGATTCGTGGCTGCGAACTCGAGACGAAATTCGGACGGACATCTTTACGAATTTTTGGGATGCCGATTTGAAGTCGTTTGTGCAATCGAAGGGGACAAAGGACCTGGACGCTTCGGTGCTCCTGATGCCCTTGATGCGGTTCATTAGCCCGGTGGACCCGATGTGGCTATCGACCATGCGAGCGATAGAAAAACATTTGGTTGAAGACACACTGGTTCGTCGCTACGAGGCGGAGCGCACGCATGTGGACGGGCTCCCTGGTGGCGAGGGATGCTTCACGGCCTGCTCTTTTTGGTATGTCGAATGCCTGGCGCGCGCCGGTGAGTTAGAAAAGGCGCAGTTGCTTTTTGAAAAGCTTTTGGGATACGCCAATCATCTTGGACTGTATTCAGAAGAACTTGGATTGAACGGCCGACATCTTGGGAATTTTCCGCAAGCATTTACGCATCTCGCGCTCATCAGCGCAGCGACTTATCTGGACAGGGTCCTCTCCGGAACAGGCGATGCTGTGTGGCGTTAGCACGTAATGCCGAGCTTAATGAGGGACGACCGGGCCCGGCTCACCCGGCACGGTTCCTGCAGGGACGGGCTCATTGTGGAGTTCGTGCCGCAGCCTGGCGGAACCGATCAGAAAAAAAAGTAAGGCCAGTAATAGGACTAGAAGTACTGCGCCGATCTTTAACCATACTGGGAACAGTTGACCGCTTGGCGTTGTGTTTGGAGAAGTATCCATCGGATTAGACTCCTTGAACGGATGCGAAGACATTAGTCGATCTTGGACGCAACGATACGCCTGGTTGAGCGTCGGGCCATATACGTCGAAATAGGTAATTCGCTGTGAAGTTCCCCTTACGGCTCTAAGAGGACTTGGGGACTTGGCTCGATTGCGCGTGTAAAATGAGAGTCGAGGAAAAGGAACAGGACACTTCCATGCCGGAGGAGGAGCGGATTGTGATGGTTACGAAAACAGATTCTCCAAAGCAAATCGCCAAGGATCCAATTGAAAAGCTCGACGCAGGCGTCGAAACAGTATTCGTCAGCGAATTTACCGACGGATTGCTCGACCCAGCGCTACCCATGCTCGGACCCGTCAGAGACGGCGGACATATCGTGGCAAACACTGCGCCGGGATGCTGGGGACCAATGATTACTCCCGCAATTCGAGGCGGTCATGAAGTTACGCGACCTGTGGCCGTTGCAGGGGCCGAAGTAGGCGACGCCATTGCGATTCGCATTGCAGACATCGTCGTTACGTCTCTCGCGACTTCGTCCGGCAACGACCAGACGATGAGCGGGCGATTTTTGGGAGACCCCTATGTAGCAGGCCGCTGTCCGGGTTGCGGAACGTTGAATCCCGAAACGCGTATCGAGGGGATTGGTCAAACCGCCATTCGCTGCGTAAATTGCGGGGCGGACTGCTCTCCGTTCACAATTACAAATGGCTATACCATTGCCTTTGACAAGAATCGGACGGTCGGACTGACTTTGAATCGGAATGCGGCTGAACAGATCGCTCGCAACGCGAAATCCTATGCAGCGCTTCCTGAAAAATCCATACAGAATCCGATTCTTACCTTTGCCCCGCATGACCTGGTCGGTCTTGTCGCGCGCTTGAGGCCATTCATGGGACAGTTCGGGACCACGCCGGGCGTTCGCATGCCCGACTCTCACAATGCCGGCGACTTCGGTTCGTTTCTTATCGGCGCACCACACCAATATGCAATTACCGCCGAACAGCTGGAGGACCGTACCGACGGACATATGGACATCGACATTGTTCGAGCGGGAGCGATTGTGATTTGTCCCGTGAAAGTAAAGGGTGGCGGCGTGTATATGGGAGACATGCATGCACTTCAGGGTGACGGCGAGATCGCCGGTCATACCGCTGACGTCGCCGGAATCGTCACGCTGCAAGTTCAAGTGATCAAAGGCTTGACGATTGACGGCCCAATTCTATTTCCGTTGGCGGAGGATTTGCCCTACTTAGCGCAACCATTATCCGGCACGGAACGAGCACGTGCGGAGGCTTTGGCTAAGAAATGGGGCGTGGAACATCTGGAAGAGTCCGCGCCTATCTCATTCGTCGGCACCGGGCCAGACTTGAATGCCGCGACTGACAATGGCCTGGCGCGGGCCGCTCGCCTTTTAGAAATGACGGTTGCTGAAGTGAAGAATCGCGCAACAATTACTGGAGGAATTGAAATTGGCAGGCACCCGGGCGTCGTACAAATCACATTCCGGGCACCTGTGGACCGCCTTGAGCGTCTCGGCTTAAAGCCCTTCTTTCAGGAACAGTATGGTCTCGCAGATTGAAGCGTCTTTAATCAAGCGGCTCAAGTTTGACGATCGAAGCGCCGTGGTCATTGCCAACCCAGAATGTAACCGGTGTAGTGGAATTATCTACGAACACTCTTCGAATATTCGTGGATCGTGGGAGAAGATAGTCAGTCATCTGCCCTGATTTGGGATCGAGCCGCGTTATCCGGTCGGTGAACATGGATCCTGCCCAGGCCTCGCCATTTTTGTCGGCCACAACATCGTAGGGTTGAGCCCACGGCGTCGGGGGTGTCCATTCCTGAAAACGCTGTGTCTCCGGGTCGAACATGCCGATACGATTCCCGCGATATTCGCCAAACCAGAAGTGCCCGCGCGAATCCATGGAGCCACGGCGTGGCGCGGAATTCGGAGTCGGCGTTTTATAGAGTGTGATCTTTCCGGTCTTCGCATCGATTCTGCCGATTTGATCGGCGCCGAAGACCGTGAAGTATGCGTTGTTCTGCGAGTCGGAAATTACGTCGTAAATATTCGGGCTGGGCTCGGGAAATGGCTGGAAGATTTCACCGAATTTTCCAGTCGCAACATCCAAACGGCGCAGCGAATACGTGCCGGCATCCTGTATCCAGACTTTTCCGTCGACCTTTGAGTGCATCGGATCTGTCTGATTAATCTGCGTGTAACCCTTGTTGTCTTCCGGAGGAAAACTGAAAGTTTGAAATTGCTCGGTCTTCTTGTCGAATTTCGCCGCCCCTCCCTGATACATCATCCCCACCCAAAGATTTCCATCCTGATCTGGCCGCAGCGATAGCTCGCCCTTCGGCGAGTCAGTTTTTAATACCGGCACCGGGAACTCGGTCGTCATGCCGGTTTTCGGATCGAGCTTCCCGATAATTTGTTCTCCGAAGCTGATGTACCAAGCCATTCCGTCGGAACCGACGATCACGTCATGCGGCTGCCGCGTGGGTTTTGGCAGATCGTACTCGGTTATGATTACGCGCGTGGCTCGACCCGTAGGACGCGGGAATGTTTTGAGAGGATAGGCCCAAGTATCTGATTTGCTCAGATTGATGCTGCTCAGAAATTCAGCCATCTTTTGGCGAGCCTGCAACTGCCGCGATTGTCCTCCCTCTTCACCGCGCTCCTGCTGCACTGCAAGCCGATCGGCCAGACGAGATTGCGGTGCCTCGGGAATACTTTGGTTCACGTAGCTCGCCATTCTTTCCTGAACCTGTACAAATTCATCGGCATCGTGAATGGAACGGATCGGGCGCTGCAGCGTGTGGCAGGTGACGCAATTTCGCAGCGAACTTTTGTGCTCCGGCGTTCCGGGAACGCTCTCGATCCATTCGGCATTCGTGAGCTGCATGGAAAGGTTGGCTGCCTTGCGGAGTTTTAGATCCGCCGTGGCGGCCTGAGTTCCACTTAGATCTACAGAGTTAGGACCGTCCAGCTCATATC
>JAOAPW010000328.1 GCA_025463105.1 Candidatus Acidiferrum typicum
TCGGTAGCATGGGCGGATTCCTAGTAATTAAGCTCGTCAAGCCAACCAAGGTGTTCTGCTCCTGGCCGCCTGACTAGGGCGGCTGCGGCGATTTCTGGCTTACCCAGGCACAATCCCACATAGGGGCAGCTGCTACAGGGGTTCTGCGGAAACCGTATGCCGCTGTGGGGCAGGAAATTCGCCGACTCGATCTGCTGGATGCTGCCGTGAACCAGTTGGCTGAATTCCCGACGCTGCTCGTCTGTGATGGTGGTGTGCAGGTACTGGATTTCGACCAGCCGCTTGCGCACGAATACGATCTGGGCGACATCGGAAATCCCGGTGATCCAGGAATAGCAAACCAGCTGCGGGTCGAGAGCTAATAGTCCGTCTGGCTCTTCCGGATAGCGGCTGGATGTCGTCTTCCATTCCAGCAGACAGCCTCGACCATCGAGCTGTCCAATGGCATCCACATAGGCAACGAAGTCGTTGCCTGCTCCGAGCGGGCGCACAAACTTGATCTGCAGATTCCGTCGGGGCTGGCGAATGCGGACCCGGTCGTCCTGGCAGAACCGATCGAGCTGCTGAATGCCTTGCTGCAGCATGCCTTCCCAGCTGTTGCGTTCCGAGTACTGCAACGGTTGTTTTTGGTAAACCGACCACTCGCGGAACAGAGCAGCCGCTGGATCCTCGCGCCTGAAGTAAGCGACAAGGGCTTGTTCAAATGCCCTGCCGAAGAGCATGGCTCCCCGGGTGTCCTTCTCTTGCCAGCCATCCAGATAGCGGTGGCGATACTTGCGCGGGCAAGTCAGGTACTGGCTGATCTGGGTATAGCTGTAGGTCATGACGCCACCTCGGAACGACCGATGTGTGCCGGCAAGACAGCCGACAGTTCTCCCCACTCACTGGCTGGCGCGAAGTTGTCGAGATTGAGAAGGGAAGTGCCCTGTACGTTGGCGTGACTAATCTTCACGACGCCTCGCAGACCGACCAGAGCTCTCTCATCGATCTCGTCACGCCCCATCAGTTCGCTGTCGTAGCCGAAATCGCGCAGGAACCAGCTCAGTTTCCACATCGCCTTAGGCGTGCAGTAAACCCGGCCAGGGATCGATCGGCCCACGTACTGCTTCGGTTCCAGGACATTGAACCGTATCGAGTAATAGGGCTTCTGAGCATGCCAGCGGTACTGGGCGCGATTGACCCGGACGAGGAACAGACCATCCGGCAGTTCGTCGCCGGCCTGATCCCCCTGGTGCAAACCTTCGAAACGGCGTTTCATGCTGCACCTTCCTGTGGGCGGAGATAGCTGTTCAACTGGCAGAGCAGGGAATTGCGATCTTTTTCGGCCCAGTCCGCCAGATGTGCGACGAAGTTCTCAACTTGTTCTCGGTTGGCTTCGCGGAGAGTGTTGGTTCCACAGAAGTCGACGGCATATGCCTTCACGAGAACGGGATCGAGCTGATGCTGTCGAATGATCTGGCAGAGGCGGTCGCGAACGCGCGTGCCATTCCCGTTGTTGCTGTTCCCGTTTGCAGAATGTGGAGGGAGTTTTCTGGTCTCGCTGTTAGTTTCGCGTTTCGTTTGGGCGGGACCGGCAAACGATCCGATCTCCTCGACCGAGCAGATGCCGATGCCATACGCCTTCCGCAACGCGCGATTGACGGCTCGTGTCTCAGCAACTCGTATTTCGGCGCCATGCACCAAGGCGGAAACGTTCGATGGATCGGCATCGCCGTAGCCTACAAATCCGCGACAGGACCTGGACTTATAGACAGTCGCTTTGAATGCCCACCGCTGGCTCTGCGGGTCGCAAAGGGTGGCAACAGGCTGAACGTGGATGCCAGCGCAACGATTACGGCGCGCTAAGGCTAATAGCCCTGAATGCGTGACATACCATCGTCCCTCAAGAAGTAACAGTTCTCCAGCAGCGATGGAAAGGAGGTGGATCTTCGTCAATTCACTCAAAATGTGACTGGCTAACGGGGAGATATCCTTCCATAATCTGCGGCACCATCTTTTGTTCAAATTCAGCATCTGCGATTTATCCACCATAGTGATCCTCTCTTGGAATGCTGCCCTGGTTATGACTGGGACCCAAAGTGATCAATTGCCGATCGCTGCGAAAAATACGAAAATAAAATCAAGCAACGGTTGTATTCCATATGGAATATTCTAATAAGAATACCAGGCAGATTGCAAGGGCAAAATGAGGACGCGGCGGCGATCCATGCCCTATTTGCAAGCGATTGGTTCCCGAATTCGTGCTTTGAGGGCCAATACCAGGCAGGTACAGTTTGCGTCTCAACTGGGGATCAGCCAAGCTCAACTGTCCAAAGTAGAGAGGGGAGAAGTGGCTCCCAGCCTGGAGATCCTTGTGCTGCTAAGTAGTAAGTTCAAGAAAACGCTAGATTGGATTGTTACTGGAGATCCCTGAGGTTTTCTGTGTCGTGACTTCCAGTCAGATCTGAACAATACGAAGCTGATAAAACCAGCTCTGGACAGGCGCTTTCGTCACGGAGCTCGGCAAACGTCTAAGAGACTTCGCAGCAAAGGACATCGCTGTGAGTTGCCCTTGCATCCTTTTATCCAGCGCGTCAAGTCTGATGAAAGAGTCGCAGAAGAATTTTCTGGCGTTAATTCCTCATCCCATTGAAAGTGAATGGGACGCGCGCTGGGCACCTCGTCTCGCCGGGTTTCCAGTCAACATCTGCTATGGCGCTGGGCGCAGCACTGGCATTGTGCGCTCCACCTACTACTTCGATCCGGATACGTTGGTGGAGAACGAAGTGAGCCGCGTGCTGCGATATTTGCCGCGGCAGAAGAGTGAGTTCTGGGTGGAGGTGATCATGACTAAGCAGGGCGGGTTCGAAATCCGGAAGTACCGTGCAGCGGAACTGGTGTGTTCCGCTCAGGGTACGAACTTCCGTACAGTGATGATCCATGCCACCTTGCGAGGTCTGGAGCCGGATGAACCCATTGACCTGGATCGGCGCTAAAATGAAGTTGCTTGGCTGAAAAGCATCCAGGCGCGACGGATGTGAAGTTTTTTGTGAGCGGGGTGCCCGTGACCGCGGATTAGCGCCGCAGGTTAAAGATCTTGCGAACCGCCACCGCGTCATGAAAGCTGGTTGACTGGTAGTTGAGCATGACGTCGTCGGTGCCGGGCACGCCCATGAAGTAGCCGCGAGCGGGTCTTGGAACATCACCGCGTGCGTAACGTTCCGTGGGTAGGCGCCAATGTGTTGTACTTCGAAACCGGGCAAGAAAGCACCTTATCCGCAGATGCCTTTCCCGCGGCTCACACCGTGTCAGGGGTGACGTCGGGAGTTCGAGTCTACAGAACGCAGAACGCTGCCAACGTCAGCTTTGGTATCAATCTTGCCATGCTGCGTGAAGGGAAGACCTTCGTTCGGGGACGATTTGCGTGGGCCTGGTGGGTGTCCATTCCGCCCTGCCGTCGAGCGGCTATAAAAACTTGGCTTTTGTCGGCATGCTTCTTATGCTATATTGCGTAGGATGAGTGTGCTTGGACAGCATTCCCAACGCCAAGCACATGATCGCCGGTAAAGATCG
This sequence comes from Candidatus Acidiferrum typicum, assembly GCA_025463105.1. GTDB lineage: Bacteria > Acidobacteriota > Terriglobia > Acidiferrales > UBA7541 > Palsa-360. The sequence goes on from JAOAPW010000328.1 coordinate 3,553, forward strand.
TCCTTCCACGGTAAAGATCGTTCCAACCCATCGGTAAAGATCGTCATTCCATTTTAGCCGTAGCTGCGAGCGCATCCGGTCGCAATGACAAAGTCAGGGTCTGAGTTCGGGTGCCCTCGCCACCTGCGGCCTATACCAGGAGAGAATAGTCCGTGGAAAACGAATTCTGCAGCAACCTTCGCAGCTCGACCACGTACGGCGAAGTTCTTTCGGATGATCGCGTCATCGATTTAGTGGATTCGGCTCCAGAGGAGAAACTCGAGATCATTGTTCATAACGGGAAACAATCGTTGATCGTGCCAAAAATTGAGCATGACGGAGTGATCTACATCCCACCCCACTTGGATCCGACCGTCCGGCGTGCTATGCGATTCCCGGCTGGCGTAAGCGAGTATGGGAGCACAGTGACTTTGCTTTGGAAGGTCAGCCGGCTCTGCCGTCGACATCTGGGCCTTTCCGAGGTCTTTGCCGCGACCATAACATACTGGGTGCTCACCACGTGGGTTCCGGAGCTCTTCGCGGCACCGCCCATTCTCAGTATTGCCGGCTCCAGCATGGCGCAAGCCGTGAAGTTTTTTCGTTTGCTTGGCGCGTTATGCCGCCGTGCAATCATCGTGGCCGGGCTCAGTCAGCAGCTTCCGCTTGCCCCACACCCGACGCTGCTAGTAATTGAAGCAGGGCTGACAGCGAAAATGCGCGCCTCGTGGCGCGCGTGCAACTATTACGGCGTCTATCTTCCCGCGAGTAGCGGCGCCCTCCGCGAAATGGTTTGCTCGAAGGCAATCTTTTCCGAAACCAGCGACGCCATCGGCTCCTGGGGCGAGGAGGCTCTACAGATTGTGCTGTTGCCGACGAACGAATTGCTAGCCCTGACCGAACAAGACCAGGCTGAGATCGCGGCCGAATTTCAGCCGCAATTTGAGCTCTACCGGCTGCGACGCTTGCAACCCACATCGCAATCAGTCGGTGTATCCTGCCCGCCGGAATTTGCTGCCTCTGGGCTTGGCCGGGAATCGTTTGCATTACTGGCCGGCGAACCCGATGGCGCGAAAATGCTACTTCCGATAATAGAGCACCACCGGCAGGCGATCACTGCCCGGCGCTCGCTCGATCCGCTGACAGCAATTCTTGAGGCAATCTGGGGACCAGCACACGCGCAAAAGCAGATCAGCACAACGGAAGTGCAAAAACGGGCCAACGCTCTGCTGCGCGATCACGGGGAGAGCCTCGAATATACCGCCAGAGAGATCGGATGGAAGCTCGCACATTTGGATCTTTCTCGTCGCCGCGCTGCAGAGGGCATGGTTTTGCGGTTTTCCCGCGAACTTCGGCGCCGGATCCACGAGTTGGCCCGGCAGTTCGGGTTGACTCTGCCAAGCGTGAATGGATGTGCGGACTGTTCTCCTGTGCAAGTCGTTGAGCAGTAATTGGCTGTGTAGTTTTTGTGGTTGTTGTAATTGTAAATTCCTAGATCGCGGAGGAGATTAATGCCTATCCGAAAAACCCGTCTGAGCGCGGCTGAACTCGAGGAAAACCGGTGCTATCTGAGACAACTTTATGCCGAGGGTATCGATGTCGAGATCCCCGAAGCTCGGCAGGTCTCTTCCCCATTAGAAATAACCCGAGGTACTGGTATTGGCGAGATTTTCGATCTTGCCGTGGGCAACACCGCATACGTCATTCCGCTCTGCATAGTTGCTCGATCGCGAGTGATTGTAATGGACTACCATATCCAATCCGCGTGGGACGATCAGATCGAGCTTCCCTATCTCAGTGAGCGCAACGGACGCTATGAATTCGGGCGGCAGACCTATATGAGCGAAGAGGTGCTGAACGATCGTTTCGAAATACCTCTTACCTTGAATCGCGGCAGCATCATCCAGGGATTGATTCTTGCCTACGGGTGTCAGCCAATTCCGGAAGAGGTCAGAAACGGAGCCGTGCCCGTGCAGTTTACGTTGACGGATACACTGCATCGCTCCATTCAAACTGACATTGGACTCGTTCTCGAGCGCTCGGTGAAACAGCACGATGCACTCATACTATTGAGAACTGAGTTGCATGTTTCGGCGGACCAGACTTCCGACGATGCTGCTGAAGGGGGGATAGCGCCTGAAATCGTGGCGAGGCAAGAGGCTAAGGCGGAGGATTCTGACAGAACGTGAGATTTCAACTTCGACGGCCCATAATCCGCAATGGTCTGCGGCGTCGCGCGCAACATGCGACAGCATCCCGGTCATATTGGCTCCAAATATGTTTGATTGTTGTCCTTTAACAGGTTAGTTCAAAAAAAGGGCCGACCCGGAGACAGTGAAGGTCAGCCCACGACGGAGGAGCAGCGCTACGGAGCGCCCCACACGCTCGCGATGCACTGTTCGCGCTGCGAGAAGGCGAAACTGAAAATAACGTCCCGCGAGATGCGCGGTCAATCCCGCAAAAGTTGCAGTCTGGTTACAACTTTAGTTGTAGCAAGCGGCATTCGGCACTCAGCCGCCCACAGGTTGGCTAAACTTCAGCAGATGAATGCAGAGTGCTTACTTCAATCTTTCCGTGATTCAGTCGCTGCCGCGCTATAATCCACGCGATGCGGCCGATGCCTTCAGTCCTGGACCTGGTCACTCGTAGGCTGGATCTGCCCCGCAGCCGCCGCGGGCTTATCGAAACTGAGCGTGTGCTGGCTGCGGTCCGCGTGG
>JAOAPW010000346.1 GCA_025463105.1 Candidatus Acidiferrum typicum
TCGATTCCAGCGGCAGCATCTCAGTTTTGCGCAGCCTCTAGCGTGTTGATGCAATGATTTTGTGGCGCCGGCCTCCCGCCGGCAGTTTTGGGGTTTTGTTTGGTGACGGAAAAACAGTCGGCGAGACAGCCAGCGCTACGAGAACCCGCAGCCACTCTGTTTCGGATTATGGAATCGGCAGCAGCGGCTTTTCGGCCGGACGGATGTGCTGGTCGGAAACAGTCAATAATATTGTGGTGGCCGCGTAGTCACCTATCAGGGAAACAATATTGACGACTCCCTGATTCCCAAATAGTTTCACTGCGCGCGCGAATGTATCCGAACCCACGCTATGTTTGGCGATTGAATCGCGGCCTAGCTCGATAATCACTGCTTCCTTTTCTGCGAGTCCCGCTGCAGGTTTACGGAATTTGACTGTGTCAATGACCGCCTGCGCCAGTCCTGCCTTCTCCGCGGCAGGCTCATGCGCGGTCCACACATACTCGCAGTCCATTTCCCGCGCCGTCACCAGGATCGCCAATTCCACAAGCCGGGGCTCGATTCCGGATTTGCGCCGAAGATATTCATTGATGCCAGACATGGACTCCGCGACGGGCGGGCTGTAAAGCCGGATGGCTCCAGGCCCGAAATTATCTGACACTCCTCTCGTATCGTAGAGTTTTTTCCCGGCATCGTCCAGCTCTTCCCGTTTGATTGCAGGAAATCGGTTGCCGGTTTCAGGATAGACGTCCTTGGGAAATGTCGCCGGCGTCACTGATGACGAATTTGCCTTGGCACTGGAATTTGCCTGTTCGGGTACGCGACTCAGAGCTTGGCCCGCAACCACGACGATTCCGGTCATTAGCAATAGACAGATCAGAGTCAGGCGGGCGCGGGCTCCACTTGGAGCCCGCATGAGCGACGTTCGGGCTCGGATTTGAACCCGAATTCTACGTGGGGCCCGCCAGAAGGTTGATTTCATTTCGTTCTCCTCAGGCTAGCTTTCAATGAAGCGGCGAATATAGTACGCCACTGCACTATACGAATTCTTAATAGTATCGGCTTCGATAAGTCATACGCAGCTTAAGCGCTTTTGAGCTTTAGGACCTAGTATAATTGTCATGGGATAAATGGGGGATTTGTGATGCGTGTTTTCGACAAAGTGCCATCCGAGAGTCTGGAACGTCGGGAAATGCACCTGATTTTATTGGCATGTTTTGCAATCATTGTATTAGCCGCCGGGTTGGCTCTATTTATGTATCCTGTGGTGTTTTCTCAGACATCCTCGGCGCCACCCTCGCCACCACCTCGAGGGATGTCCATTGCGTTTTTTGGCTTTTGCGTCCTCTCGATTCTTCTAGCGGTGTATCTGGTCGATCGCCAGGTCACCATTAAACGCCTTCGTCAGCAGATTGGGGATGAGCGCAGGCGTTCTTCAGAAGCGCTGAAACAGGCCAGCGCCGATCTAATGGCGACATTAGCGAACTTCAGTTCGTTTCAGGACCAACTGGCGATGGAATATCGGCGTGCAGCAGCAGGCAAGCAGAATCTATCGGTCCTCGTTATTGCGACCAAGGTGCACGAGGCGCTTTCTGAAGCGAGCGCCACTACGTCTGTTTATGGTGACGCGGTAAAGGCGATTTCGAGGAAGTTGCGCGAGGAAGACTCGATCTATATTCTGGCGCGCGGTCACTTTGCGGTTATCTTGCCCGGCGTCGATGCTCCGATCGCCAAACGAGTCTCGGGGCGTCTCGTGGAAGGTCTGGCCGATGCGGCCGGCGCCAGCAATCGGTTTTCTTTTACCGTCCATGGAATTACGTATCCTGAGCAGGCCTCAAGCGCGCACGATTTGGAACTGGCCGTTACTGGTTTGCTGCCTGAAGACAGCCTCAATGAAGCAACAGCAAAAGAAGTTCTCACCTCCCGGTAGACCGTGCAAGAAATTTAGTAAGGTCGGCCTCTGGTTTCGTATGCGCCTCTTGTTTCTTTGATGTGATTCTCTTGCGGTGTGAAGGTCCGCTGCACTACGCGCTTGTCGAATGTTTAACCTTCCTTGTTTTCTGAATACGCCGCTCCATTTACCCATGTTTGACCGTCTTTATCTGTTGCTTCATTACTATATTCGATAGTACCCTCTCGGCACCCCCGGTTCGGCCCAGATCTCTGGGCATACCTTAACTATTCCAGGAGCGTTTGATGAAAACCCGGAAGACCTACACCCAAATTGCAGGACTTGCTTGCATTCTCGCGCTCATCGTATTCGGAACAAGATTTATTACCATCGTCCCCACGGCATCCGCTCAAAATGCGAACGAGCCGCAGATGATCGACGACTCGCAGCTGCAGGCGCTGACAACGACGGTCGGCGGAGCCAGCGTGCTTCCGACGACGCGCACGATCCCGCACTGGTGGGGATCGACCCTCGACCCACACAACGGGATCACGTACGGCTACAACATGGTCGGTGCCGACCCAAACAGCTGCTCAGGCTCGGACTGCTCGGTAACAATCGAGGCGGACATCACGCCGCTCATTGTGAACATCGGGGGACTAACGTTCAGCGGTAACGATATCCTCGCCGCGACGCTCGCGTCACCGCAGTTCGCGCTCAACGACTACGGTTCCACGCAGTACGCAACGGCCGCCGCCTCCAACGTGCCGCGGGGCGCCGGGGGCGCTCTCTCGCAGAATGACGCGGGCCTCCATCTTCAACTAGAAGACGCGACGATGCGGGCGCAGTTCAACAAGACGGGCTCGAGCACTTACCACTTGATCCTGCACCCGAACGTCTTGCCTGCCGTTACAATCGACGTGCCGAACAACCAGGGGGTGCTGCTCCAGAGTGGCCGCGGTGTAGTGTTCGCTGACATCGACATCAACTGGTGGTCGGCGCAGATGAAGAACCTCAACAGCACCGTGGGCGACCCCACGCACCTTCCCATCTACCTGACGAACAATGTCCTGCTGCATATCGGTAAGAACGTGCTCAACTGCTGTGTGATCGGGTTCCATGGAACCAGCCCCGTCGGCATTGGCGCCGGCAGCGCTAACAGTAACGGCAATGCCAAGGTGCAGACTTTCGCCTGCGCTTCCTGGGTCCAGCCGGGCATCTACTCGCGGCCCAACGGCGGCACGGACTGGGCGCTGCAGGATATCCACGCACTCAGCCATGAGATCGCCGAATGGGCCGACGATCCATTCGTGAACAACACCGTGGAGCCGTGGCTCACGCCGACGGCGCCGCAGTACGGCTGCACCGGGGTCCTCGAAACCGGGGATCCAGTTGTCGCAATAGGCTTCGCCATGGGTACAAACACCAGCGAACAGGGCCCGAACCCAAACGGCACGCAGAGCGCCGATGGATTTTACCACCCTGAAGACGAGGTATTCCTCCCGTGGTTCATGCGCCTCGCGCCAAACACCGTGTCGGAGCCGACGCAGAGCGTCTCTGGGAATGTGGGCCGCTACACACTTATGGGTGACCTCAACCCGTTCTCAGGCTTCCGCCAACCTGCAACGGGCTGCAACTGAAGTTTGTCTCATGGAGTGCTCGGTGGTAGCCGGGCCCTCTATGTTCGAGTGGCGACACAGCTCGGGCACTGGTCAGGTAATGGTTTGCCTCCAAAATGTCCGTTGATCTTCTTCGGGTACCGAAATGGATTAGATCGCTTTGCTAAACAAGCTCCCGTGCCAGCGGGCCACCATTGGGACGCGGTTCCCACGCGGTCTTCTCTTTTTTCGGATCAGCCGATTGTTATTTGCCGATGCGCGTCGCCGGTTCTTCTCTGAGCTTGTAGCCGCTTGCTCCCGCGTGCATCATCTGCGCGACCAGATTTAATATGCGCACTGCAGCATCTTCCGGTTTCGTGCCGCGCGCGTGAATGTTGGAGATCAAATTTCGATCTGCATCCGAATGTGTGCGCCGCGGCCGGTAGGCCATGTAGGCCGACAAGCTCTCCGCCGTAGCGAGGCCGGGGCGCTCGCCGATCAGGAGTATTACGGCTTTTGCGTCCAGCAGCTCGCCAATTTCGTTCAAGATGCCGACGCGGCAATGGCGAATCACGAAACTCTGGCCCACTGTCCATCCGCGTTTCCTGGCTCCCGCATGAAGCAAAGGAAATAGTAAGGGAATCTGAGCTGCGACGGCGTGAACGGAAAGCCCGTCTCCAATGGCGATCTGAAGATCATTCCCTGACGAGCAGCGCCTCTGAAGTTCCGCGCGAGATGCGTCGTTGAAGTGCCGTCCCAGCTCCGGCTGCAGAAGAAATACATCCTTATCCGCCGCTTGCGTGCACACTTCAAACAGTCCCCACTGCTTTGCAAAATCCGCGCCGAATGCGGTTTCAAAATCGAGTTCAGCGCGCACCGCGTCTCGTGCGGCGGCGTGGGCCTCTCGCAACTCCAATTGAGTATTCGTTCGATAGGCCGCGCCAGCGCGCCCTACCAGGATTCGCGCCGGAGTCCGTGCACGAATTCGTCGCACGAGCTCAGGGCCGTCCGCTGGAGCAAGGAAAGTGTCGCGTTCGTCTGGCATTCAGACGATCCTTTCAAGTGATGACTCGAGCCCTTGCATCAGTTGACGCCTGGGCGCGTCGAGCAAAGCGGGCTCCGCGTCTCGATAGATTCCCTTCTCCTGCAACCAGGCCAGAAATTCGGGCGCCGGCCGTAAATTGAGGATTCGTCTGACGGCCAGCGCGTCATGGTAACTCGTGGATTGATAATTCAGCATCACATCGTCGGAACCGGGAACGCCCATGAAGTAATTGCATCCGGCGGCGCCGAGCAGAAACAAAAGATTGTCGGCTGAGTTTTGATCCGCCTTCGCATGGTTCGTATAGCAGACATCGCAGCCCATTGGCACTCCCAGCAGTTTGCCCATGAAGTGATCTTCGAGGCCCGCGCGAATGATCTGTCGCTCATCGTAAAGATATTCCGGGCCGATGAATCCGACCACGCTGTTCACCAGGAAAGGATCGAACGCGCGGGCAACGCCGTAAGCGCGCGCTTCCAGAGTCAATTGATCGATTCCGTGATGCGCCCCGGCCGACAGCGCACTTCCCTGCCCTGTTTCGAAATACATTAGATTCTCGCCCTTCCAGGGCACGTCTCGCTGGCGATGATGTTCAAGAACTCTTTCGCGTCCCTCCCGCAGCATCGCAAGTGAAATGCCGAAACTCCGATTGGCGGCCTCAGTTCCGGCAATGGACTGGAAAAGCAAGTCCACTGGCGCTCCGCGGGACATCGCGGCGAGTTGCGTGGAGATATGCGCGAGGCAGCAGGTTTGCGTTGGAACTCTATAAGCGTCGACCAGACGGCCCAGTCCACGTAAGATTGCGGCGACCGTCTCGATTGAATCTGACGCAGGATTCACGCCGATCACCGCGTCTCCACATCCGTAAAGCAGCCCCTCAAATGCAGCGAGTAAAATCCCGCCAACATCATCAGCGGGATGATTTGGCTGTACGCGGATGCCCAGGACTCCGCGCTCGCCCATCGTATTGCGGCACTTTGTCACGTTCCGAATTTTCGCGGCGGCTAAAATCAGATCTTTGTTGCTCATAATCTTCGCCACCGCAGCGGCAATTTCGGGAGTGATCGCCCACTGAATTTGTTTCAGGTTCGCTTCAATGGTCGCGTCATCAAGAATGTATTCGCGAAGTTCGCCCACCGTCATGCTTTGGATGGGCGCAAAGGCTACTTGGTCAAAGGTGTCGAAGATCAAGCGGGAAACATCGTCGTCAGCGGGATCGATGAGCGGTTGCCGGACAATTTCCGAGAGAGTCAAGTCGGCCAGTTTCCGTTTGGCTGCCACGCGTTCGCGTTCCGATCGCGCCGCGATTCCCGCCAATTGATCTCCGGATTTCTCCTCATTGGCCTTGGCAAAAAGTTCGCGGAGATCGGAGAAGGAAAATCGCTCGA
>JAOAPW010000350.1 GCA_025463105.1 Candidatus Acidiferrum typicum
GCGCGTTAGGCGGCGCCCCTTTCCCACGGCGGCGGAATTTTTACGGAAGCCATTCCCGCGGCACTCGCTGCCTGAATGCCCATGTCTGTATCTTCAAAAACCAGACAGCTTTCAGGTGCAACTCCGAGTTTGGAGGCCGCCAGCAGGAAGCATTCCGGGTCCGGCTTGCTTTTCTTGTAGTCTCCAGCGCAGACCATGGTGTCGAATCTATCGAGGAGCTTGAGCGAATCGAGAGACGCGGTGACCGATTCCCGGGTGCTGCCCGAGACGACGGCAAACGGAATCCGGCCGTGTTGGGCGTCAATATGTTCCACGACCTCAGGTACCGCTTTCAGTTGCGGGAGAAGCTCCATGTAGAGGTTCTCTTTTCGAGAGGACACACTCTCGACCGGCATGCTCAGTCCGTGCTTTTTGTTAAGCAAAGAAACGATCTCAGCTACAGGAGTTCCGCCCAAAGCATAAAAGAGCTGCTCGTCAAACGTACAATTCCATTCGGCGAGGGCCTTCTTCCAGGCTATGTAGTGCAGCGGCATCGAATCGGCGATGGTGCCGTCGCAGTCGAATAAATACGCTCCAAATGAACCGAGCGGCAATCTCAGTTTCACCTGCTGATCTCCATTTAATATTTTATGCCGCTCGTTGATTGCCGCGCAAACAGGACATCGCGGATAATCGTTACACCTTCAGGAACCCAGTGGCCTGATGCCGGCCGGACGCGACATCGGCCGCCGAAATCGGGTATCATCACACAGGGAATTTCCCCGCTCATTTTGCTTCATCTGCCGCGCTTGATTCGGTTGGCGTGTGCGCCTGAGGGAGTTCAGCTTGATTTCACGATATACGCGCGAAGAAATGGGTCGTGTCTGGAGCGAGGAGGGCAAGTTCCGGCGCTGGCTCGAAGTGGAAATTGCCGCGACGGAAACACTTGCCGAGCGCGGCGTGGTACCGGCCGAAGCCGCCGAGAAAATCCGAAAGAATGCGCGCATCGACGCCGGCGTGGTGCGGCGCATCGCGGAGCTGGAAGCCAAGGTGAAACATGACGTCATCGCGTTCACGATGGCCGTCGGTGAAACCATTGGCGACCCTGACGCCGCGCGCTGGCTGCATTACGGCTTGACGTCGAATGATGTTGTGGATACTGCGCAGGCTTTGCAGCTTCGTGAAGCCTCGCGATTAATCGAGCATGGGCTCGTACGTCTCGGAGAAGTACTCGAGCGCCGCGCGCGCGAGTTCCAGCATACGCCGCAGATCGGCCGCACGCACGGCGTACACGCCGAACCGATCACCTTCGGCTTGAAAATCGCCAATTGGTTTGCCGAGAACCGCCGCAACCTGGAGCGCTTCGGGCACGCCGCGCGGCAGATGGCCGTGGGAAAAATCTCCGGCGCGGTGGGCAACGCCTCTCATCTGGGGCCGGAAGTGGAAGCCGCCATCTGCAAACGGCTGGGTCTGGATGTCGCCCCGGTAGCGTCGCAAGTGATCCAGCGCGACCGGCACGCGGAATATCTCTCCACGCTGGCGATCCTCACGGCCACGCTCGAAAAAATTGCGCTCGAGATCCGTCATTTGCAACGCACCGAAGTGCGCGAGGTCGAAGAACCCTTCGGCGGTGAGCAGCGCGGCAGTTCGGCGATGCCGCACAAGCGCAATCCGGTGTCCAGCGAACAAATTTGCGGCCTGGCGCGCGTCGTGCGGGCGAATGCCGGCGCCTCGTTTGAAAATATCGCGCTGTGGCACGAGCGGGACATCTCGCACAGCTCAGTCGAGCGCGTCATCCTGCCGGACTCCACGATTCTGGCCGATTATTTGCTCTCGCGCATGACGGACATCGTGTCGGGAATGCGCGTTTTTCCGGAGCGCATGCGACGCAACCTGGATCTGACCGGAGGCCTGGTATTTTCCGGGCAACTCTTGCAGGATCTGGTGGAAGCGGGTGCCGCGCGGGAAGATGCGTATAAGTGGGTGCAGGAACACGCCATGGCGGCCTGGGAGACGGAGTCAAATTTCATGCAGCGGGTCGCCTCCGACCCCCGCATCGCAAAATTCCTGGACCGCGCGGCGCTGGAACACACATTCGATCTGAATCGGCAGCTTCGCCATGTGGACGCCATCTTCGCCCGCGTATTCGTTTGAATTCCATAGAGTCCCAGACACGCACTTTTTCTGAGGTTTCGTTCCGGCGCATGAGGTTGTCCTTGTTTGAGGTAAGTGTTCTTTTTACGAAGTACTTTGCCTTGACATGGCTGCACGGCTCATGGAAAATACGAATCCCTTCCCAGTCCCAGCATTTTCAATAACTTGTGGTTGCGGAAACTCCCCAGTCCTTCGCACCGCATCTTGCTCAATATCTAGAGGGAGCGACGACGTGGCGGTTAACGGAAAATCCAAAGGAACGATTCTCGTAGCGGACGACAACGAAAGCATTCGAGAACCGCTGGTGGAACTGCTTCGCCTGCACGGCTATAGCGTTATTGCTGTCGCGGATGGCGAGCAGGCCTTTGCGGAAATGTGCTCGAAGCCGGTGGACCTGGCGCTGCTC
>JAOAPW010000351.1 GCA_025463105.1 Candidatus Acidiferrum typicum
CCCCAGATTCCTACGCCCACGGCGAAGAGATAGGTGACTGAATACAGCAGCAACATCACCAGCGCGAACGCTCCTGCAAAACCCAGAATCCACCACTTCGGCGGACGTCGGAGAACAATGGCGCTGATTTTGTCCGTGACGGATGCGTAGTTATAGCCGGGGGCGAGGATCGGCTCTTGAAGGGCCTGCTCAGCCAGTTTGTCGGTCGGGCTATCTGCCATGATTCAATTTCACTCTAGACCGTGGAGCCACTCTAGACCGCAGCGGCCTTTTCGATCTCCGGATTCGGATTGCGCAAACGCGCTTGATAAGTGGTCCTGGGGCGCGTGTTCAGCTCTTCAAGCAAACTGAAATTCAAATTTTTCTTTTTTAGCTTGGAAACGGAGCTCTCTGGATCGTTGATGTTGCCGAACACAATCGCTTCCGAGGGACAGGATTGCTGACAGGCGGTGACAATTTCACCGTCGCGCACGGTGCGATCTTCTTTTTCGGCTTCGATTTTCACTGCGTTGATACGCTGCACGCAGTACGTACATTTTTCCATGACGCCGCGGCTGCGCACGCTGACGTTTGGATTGCGCATTCCGAACAGACTGGGCGTCTCCCAGTCCGAATAGAGACGGAAATTAAATCGCCGCACTTTATAGGGGCAGTTATTGGAGCAATAACGCGTGCCCACGCAGCGGTTGTAGACCATTTCGTTCAGACCTTCCGGGCTGTGAACTGTTGCAGCTACCGGGCAGACGACTTCGCACGGCGCATCTTCGCAGTGCATGCACACCACGGGCTCGTGGTAAGTGCGCGGATCGTCCAGATCGCCTTCGAAGTAGCGATCGATGCGAATCCAGTGCATCTCGCGGCCGATCATGACTTCCCTCTTGCCGACAACCGCGATGTTGTTTTCCGCCTGGCAGGCCACCACACACGCGCCGCAGCCGGTGCATGCGTTCAGGTCTATCGCCATGCCCCAGGCGTTGCCTTCGTATTTCACTTCGGGATACAGCGAGAGCGGATTTTTCTCGGCGTCGGCTTGCGCGAATTGTGGATTCTTGCGGTACTCATCGAGTGTCGCGACGCGCACAAGTTCGCGTCCCTCCATTGAACTATGTGTCTGCGTCGCTGCGAGCGCCCATTTGCTGCCCGTCTTCCGAATTTCGAGTCCGGAGCCAATCCACGGTGTGGAGTATGATCGAATCCAACCCGCGTCGAACCCCGCGCCTGTTCCCACGCGGCCTGCGCGCGTGCGGCCATAACCCAGAAATACAGTTACGCTCTCATCTGCATGGCCGGGCATCACCCACGCCGGAGCAACAATCGACCGGCCTTGATACTTCAACTCGACGGCGTCTTCGCTTTTTAGTCCCAGGCGCTGCGCAGTTTTCGGGCTCAGCATAGCGACGCTGTCCCAGGTAAGTTTTGTCAGTGGCTTCGGCAATTCCTGCAGCCAGCCGTTATTTGAAAACCGTCCGTCCCAGATTGTTGGATCAGGGCGAAAGATAATCTCGAGTCCTTGCTGGACAGCTGCGGGAGAATCTGAGCCGATTCCAGATTTCAGCGTAACTTGTTTGGGAGGAAATGCGGTGTCGGCCATCACGCCGTCGCGCAGGGTCTTATCCCAAAACGCGCTGAATCCTGTGGTACCAGTGCCAGAGGCGCCGGTCTGCTGCGCCTGCCAGAATTCGCGCACGATATCGTGAGAAGGGTTCCCAGGTTGGCCGTTGAGCGCGGCAAGAAAATCGATTTCTGATTTTCCACTGTAGAGCGGCGCAATCAGCGGTTGGATCACCGAAATCGTGCCGTCATAGGCTCTGGCATCGCCCCACGATTCAAGCGAGTGCGCCTGGGGGATATGCCAATGGCATAACGTCGAGGTTTCATCTTCGTAGAGGCCGAGCCGGGCGCTGAATTTCACGTTTGGCAGCAAATCGCGCAGGGCCAGATCCGCAGGCGCGTCATAGGCAGGGTTGCCGCCGAGGATCAATAGTGTCGTAACTTTACCGGCGCGCATGTCGGCGGCAAGTTCACCAATCGATTGCCATTGATTGACCGGCGATTCTTCAATCGGCTGCGTAAAATAAATTGTCTGGTCGAAATTGCCGAGCGCTTGATTGATTGTGTACGCCAGAGCATGCACGATTGGCGGTTGGTGATCGCCTGCAACCACGAGCGAAGCGCCTGGGTGCTGCTTCAGGTCGCGCGCGAGCGCCGGAATCCATTCAGGCGGCACACTGGAAGTAAGCGCGGGTCCCGGTGCGACGGCTAAGCCGAGCTCTTTCGCGAGAGCCCGAGCGAAGCTTTCAATTTCCGATGCGCGCATTCTCAATCGATGATCGGCCATCGCACCTGTGTTGGTGGGCGTCGACTCGACAGCATACAGCCGGGTCATCTTCGATTCGGCGTCTTCCACGCGGCGCTTTCGTGAAAATTCGCGCGCATACCGGACGCTCCCCGGTCCGCACGTAAGCAGATCGGAATCGAGCGAGAGGATCACTTCCGCGCGGTCCACGCGATACACCGGATTTACCATTTCCCCGAATGCGAGTTTCGTGCCTTCGTGCACATTGTCGTGCCCGACTGATTCGTACTGGTGCCACTTGGCGGACGGAAATATTTTCAGGAGCGCACGGATTTGCGCACCCAAAGTCGGTGAAGTAATCACAGGAGTCAAAAGCCTGAGTCCCGCACCACCGGAGCCCTTTTCGCCGGCGAGTGCGGCGGACAACTCATTCTGAAATTCGGTCCAGCTCCCAATGCGGCCATCGTGAATTTCCGCCTGGGAGCGGTCGGGATCATACAGCCCAAGTATGGAAGCCTGCGCAAACGCGTCGGTTGCTCCGAGGCTGGCAGGATGATCGGGATTGCCTTCGACCTTTGTTGGCCGGGCCATGTTGCTTTCGACCAAAATTCCGCTGGCGACACCACCGAGTGTCACGGCCGTCGCGTAAAATAACGGTTTGCCCGGGATGATCTGCTCCGGCTGGCGAACGTACGGGACAATGTGTTGCGTGGGAAGCTTGGTGCATCCCGTAAGCCCGGCAAATGCCGCGGACGCGGCCATCACTTTCAGCAGTTCGCGCCGGTCGAGTGTTGCATTTGGGTCATTGGCCCCATGCGGGAATTCATTCTCTGCGTGATCCCGAAATTCGGGTGTATCAGCAAGCTCATCGAGGCTGCGCCAAAAGCGTGGAGTATTTCCATCGCTTTTAGCGTTCCGGAGCGTCGCGATATCCACATCGGGTCCCAAGCCGCTCTTTTTTTCTGTCTCCATAAGAAGTCTTTTAGTAAAGCCCCGTACTCTCTCTCAGCGGACTTCAAGTAGAGCCCGCATCCTCTTATGGCGGGCTCCAAGTAGATCCCGCACCCGTCTACCGATGGCACGTCGTGCAATTCGTGAGCTTTTGCACTTTGTATTCCTTCATAAGCTGGCGGCCCAACGCTAATTGGTTACTGGGCGCCTGGTAAAACGCATCGAATACTTCAGAACGCGGCCGCAGGAATCTTTCCGGCGCATTGTGGCACTCGAGACACCAGCGCATATAAAGAGTCTCCCCACGCCAGGTGATGTTCATTTCGCCGATAGGGCCGTGGCAAGTGGTGCAGCCCACGCCCTTGGCCACATGAATGCTGTGATTGAAATAAACGAAGTCCGGAACAGCGTTCACGCGCGTCCAGGATATCGGTTTGGAGTTGGTATAGCTGGCACGGACCGGCTCGAGCATCGCGGAATTCGTCCAAATCTGCGAATGGCAGGTCATGCAGGTCTCAGTGGGCGGCATTCCCGCGGAGGAAGAGACTTCCACGGAAGTATGGCAATACCGGCAATCCAATCCTAATTCGCCGGCATGGTGTTTATGGCTGAACGGAACGGGTTGCGGACGCGCGTTGTTCACTTCGGTGACGTAGGATGTCTTATTCACCACGTCCACCGCATAGCCCAATAGCGCAACGAGGATTACCGCGCCATAAATGCTCAAGCGCGCAATCGTATTCGTACTGCGGTGAAATATCTGAGCCATACCGGCGCCACTCGGAACGCTTGCCGAGGGTGGACAGCCAAGACGGTCTTAAGCGC
>JAOAPW010000501.1 GCA_025463105.1 Candidatus Acidiferrum typicum
GCAGAACGGATGTGTCAGTTGCGCTCACCTTGGTCTGTGTCTTGGCAACGAGCCACTCGTTAGTTCCAAACTGATTCGTCAACCGGGAGCGAGCGACCTTGATTGGCTTAACGTGCTTGACGAATAACGGAAAGGTTCTGGTGGCTGCGAAACTCAATCGCCGGCGTGCCGTGTTTGTGCTCTCGAAGATCGATGAGATCTTGTCTTGGGACAAAGCCACGGACCGCGAACGGGATTCGAAGTTTGTCGAGCTGGGCAGGTATCTCTGCGAGATTCGTGCAGGCCAGTACTGGAGAGTGGACAACGTACGTTCGTTTGACGAGTTTCTGGAAAGGAAGTTCCCGGAATCCAGGCGCAAGGCCTACTACCTCATGGCGATTCACGAACGACTACCGCGAATTCACAAGGTAGATCTGCAACAAGTTGGCTGGGCGAAGGCGACCGAACTAGCGAAGGTGGCGAGGCGGGACGGTCAGAGGTTCGATAGTGCAACTTGGTTGCACAAAGCGCGCGAACTACCCAAAGAGGAATTCAAGCGGGAGGTCTCGAAGCACCTGACCGGAAAGGAAACCGAGCCCTGGGAAATCCTTTATTTTAAGGCCTACAAAAGTCAACTGCCTGTCATCGAGCAGGCCCTGGAAACAGCGGGTCTGATGCTCGGAAGCGACAAGTCACGAGGTTACTGCCTGGAAATGATCTGTGCAGATTTTCTTGCTGGAGTGAGCTTGGAGGCTGGCAATCAAGACGCTCTTTTGCCGGCCCTAACCCGAATGGTCATCGGTCTACCAAAACCACAAAGACAGCAACTTCTGCAAAATGTTCGAGAGACCATTTGACTAGGATACGTGCCAAAGGACCTCGCCTGAGGCTTGATGCTGAGGCTTATCGCCAGCTCTGCCGTGAAGTCTTAGATCGAGATAGCTGGCGTTGCCAATCGTGTGGACGCATGGAGAATCTTCAAGTCCATCACATTCGGCCGCGAAGCCGACTGGGCGATGACACGGCCGAGAATCTGGTGGTGCTCTGTGCAGAATGTCATCGGAGGGCCCACAATGCGAATATCAGTTAGAGATTTTCGAATCCAAGGAGAAGCGCGGAGTTGGACGCAGCAGGGAGCCTCAGGAGTCTGTCCGCGAAGGAAGTCGTTTCTCGAATTATCCTGCCCGTTCATGCCACTCTGATTCGATGCTCGGTCATGGTTCGTCGAACAGGAATAGATGGACATCGTTGCACTTCGGTCGGCGCCCGTCAGCATTCGCGTACGTGCAGCTTTTAAAGTTACTCAGAACGACATTCTAAGATCGGGCAAAGTACGCGGATTTTGTTCTCTGCGAGCCCAAGACTCTTCGGGAGTTGATTGCAGCGACCTCACATTCACAACGGCGAATGAAAAACGACGTCACGATTGAGCAAGCGAGTCAGGAAAGGCGCCGCGAGAAAATCAGCGAGACCGAAAGCGATCGCACCTAGCCAAATATTCCTCCGGGTACCATCGTTTCAGTCGCTGTGCGGCGCCACAGGATCTCAGCGCCGAACGCCAAGACACCGCGAATTACTGGGGAGTACGCGAAATCGCGGGGGCGCAAATACCCGGCCGCGCCCGGCCCAATCGCTCAGAAGCTCGATCACGCTCAAGCACACGCACGTCACCGCCCAGAGATGATCCGAGCTTTGCAATTTTCAAGGTAGGGTTCTTCCGCAACAACTCCACTTGCTCAACCCTTCTGATTCAGGATTTCGATTCACCTTCGATTGAGAATATTTTTTTTTCGCTGGTAAGATAGACAAGAGCCCAGCTATGGTTCTGACGGTAGGACCGCGGAGGTTCCAGGCATGCTTTCGAGTAAGTTTTGGGGTATCGGTCGAATCTTGGCGATTTTTTGCCTGGTCAGTTTTGCCATTTGTCCCGCAATGCATGCCAACACGCTCGATTCTTCTATTATCAGTATGTTTCCCATAGACGTCAGTGATGTGAAATATGTTGATTTGAGCGGATCGCGGCAGTATGCCTGGTTCCCGCAGTTCCAAGTGCAGGTAGTACCGAACGATGTTCTCGGACTTGAGCAACTTCTTGAGGCAGCTCACGGAGAACAACCCGCGGCAGAACAACCTGCAGCAGAGCAACAACCTACAGAGCAGGTAGCGGGCGAGAAAAGTGAGGGACAACCTGAGGAAGGGCCCCCACCAGAGCGTCTTCCGTCGATTGACCAGGTAGTGTGGGCTCGCTTCCCAATTTCCGGCAGTGCGCAAGCTGTCGCGATTGGAATGGGACAATTTGATATAGAAGGCATCAAAATGTTTTTAAATTCTCATGGTGTGTCCTCAATTTCCGGCGGGACATATGAAATCTATGCGGCACAACCTGATCTAGGCATGCCCGAGGGGTGCTTTACGCTTATTGATAATAGAACAGTGGCGGTTGGCTCACTTGAGGGACTAAAGCGAATACTTGAGATTCGCGCGCAAAAACAAGCGAATCTTTTGGAAAACACCAATCTGATGAATCTAATAAAACAGGTTAACGGACAAGCTCTTTTCTGGAGCGTCCTCGATTCCGTCGAGGCGCAGACGACTGTGAAACGTTTAGTTCCCGAAATAATGAAATTTCCGCAAGCGAATGATGTAGTGATGAAATTAAAACAGTTGTCGATAAGCCTGAAGGCTGCGGACAACATGCAGATCGATATGAGAGTCAATTCGGCGTCGGCCAAGGATGCTGTTGTACTTTCCCAATTGCTGGAGGCGAGCATGCTTTCTCGACGACATCAGTCAGCTCAAGACAATCCCGAACTGGCAAAAATTCTGGACGGAATGGCCATTGCGCCGTCCGGGAACCAATTGAATATACGACTCACAGTGACGGACGACCAAATGCGCGGCCTCGGCGACCAGAACACTTTTAGCCTGCTGATGTAGAGTTCTACTCTGCGCGATGGTATCTGTTTGCACTAGGCTGTAACTCATTGCATTCGTTGAGCGCCATAGTCCAGCTATTATGCAACCGTCGAAGGGTTACGGGTTAAATAGAGGGATTAATGAGTGAAGGAGTGTATTCTTCTTTATCCGTGACCGCAACTCGCTTCAGGTCTATCGAGAGAAAGATTGTCGGGCTTTTTCCAGAATTGCTGGGCGTTGGAGGTATCCAAGAAGTCGGGCGGCAGACTGCTTCCGCGCTTGCGGATATCGCCACTCGGCATAAATATTCCACGCACTTCATCGCTCTGAACGACCCCCCAGGTACGCAGTCATTCGGATTTGAGAACAGAAATATTCAGTTCCACGGTTTCGGTCGTAGCAAAGTAAAATTTGTGCTCTCTGCAATTTCCTTAGCAAGGAAAGACGCGTCGATTGCCATTGCCGCCCATCCACACCTAGCTGTCCCGGCGATCTGGATGAAGATGGCGTCCTCCCCACGCTTGCCTTATATAGTGATGTCTCATGGTGTGGAAGTTTGGAGCGCATTACCCTCCATTACGCGATATGCCCTGTCGCATGCCAGTCTGGCATTGGCTCCCAGTAGTGACACTGCGCACAGGCTGGCTAAAATCCAGGGTGTGGCCGATGACAAGATCCGTAAGCTGGCGTGGCCTGTTACCCCTGAGTTTCTCAGGATGGCCGAACAACCGTCCAGGTTGTCATTGCCGAAGGATTTCCCACAAGGCAAGGTGATCTTGACGGTTGGGCGATCCATAGCCTCTGAGCAGTACAAGGGCACGGACGCGTTAATCCGTGCCGTCGCGCAACTAAAAAGCACGATCCCGGATATATCCTTGGTTGTGGTAGGAACAGGGGATGATCTCCCGAGGCTGCGCAGCCTCTCTTACGACCTTGGCGTCTCTAACTTAGTGAAATTCTTGGGAGGCATTCCACGTGAAGAAATCGCTGCGTGTTATGCCCAATGTGACACATTCGCGCTCCCCAGCACGGGTGAGGGATTTGGGTTGGTTTACTTGGAGGCGATGGCGTTTGCCAAGCCGGTGATTGGCGTCGCTTGTGGCGGAGTGACTGACTTGATCCAGAATGGCGTTAACGGTCTGCTTATCCCCCCGCACAATCTAAGTCGGCTTGTAGAGGGGCTTGGGACCTTGCTGGGAAACACCACATTGCGTCGGGAGTGCGGCCTTCGCGGCGCCGAGATTGTACGCCAAAGGTATTGCTTCGAAACCTTCGAGTCGGAGTTGGAGCATATCTTGGCCGAATGTGGGCTCGACTGCTCGCCGTATTTATCAGTTCTCGCGAAGTAACCACCTATCAAAATCGTGGGAAAGACCACTTAATGAGATGCTCCGACGCGAAAACGTAGAATGAATAACTTACGTGGTTGCAAAGAGTCTTGATGGTTCGATCCCACTGCCCCTGATAATCTCGCTCCGCAAGGTGTCGCATCGCACACTTCGTGCGTATTCCATGCGAGTAACCCGTCTCCGACTTTTGTGACGTACTTTGTGACATAACCCTGCCATGCTGGAGGGTGCAAACACCGCGATCCTTATATGAGAAGTCGAATTACTTACCGACTAGCAATTCCACATCAAAAATCAACGTCGCTTTGGGAAGAATAACGCCGCCTGCACCGCTATCTCCATAACCCAGAGCAGGCGGAATTCTCAGTTGCCGTTTGCCACCCGCTTTCATTCCCGCTACGTCTTCATCCCAGCCCTTGATTACCTGTCCCTCTCCCAAAGGAAACACAAATGGCTTACCACGATCCACGGAGCTGTCGAAACTTATCACCATTAGTTAACCAGCCGGTGTAGTGCACACTCACGGGCTTTCCTGGGACTGCCGTGGCGCCAGTGCCAACGACAATTTCCCAGTATGAAGGCCGGAGGCCGTAGTCGTCGGCTGTCCGTTCACTTTTGTCGGGCTAGACGTGTTTGATGCATTGGATTGGTTGGACGCGCTGGGCTTTTCGGAGTTGCCGCAACCAGATGCAAACCCAAGAACTACGAAAATGGCAGGCAACAGAAACAATTTTTGCCTAATCAAACGATCCTCGACCTTGACAATGTCCTGTGACTAAAAGAATGAAAACCCCTCGCCTCAGGTATCGGATAACTTCGATCAAATTATTATTCAAACTGGATTTGAAGTCTCGACAAAAAATCCCGACAATGGGAATTATTCCGAATGGCTCATCCCGAGATAATCTTCTTTAGAATGTGTGGTGAGCCGGGCAGGACTCGCACGCTCCGCGGGCAACACCGACCTGGATTTTGATAAATATTATTTTCGCGACGATAAGATTTTCACCAGACGGTATAAATATTCCTGTCCATCGTTAAACGATTTGACGAGAATGCGCTCGTCCTTGCCATGGGACCGGACGTCATCAATGTCGCCCGCGAGGCCGGAAGTGCCGTAAGTTGGGATGCCAGCATTGCGCAGAAAAAGGCCATCGGTTGCGCCCGAACTCATCGTCGGAATCACGGGAATGCCGGGCCAGAATTCCGCGGTCACTCGTTCGACGGCCTGGACGATCTCCGGGCTGAGGGGCGAGGGCTTGCTGGAGGGGTCTATCAGGGTTGGAGCCACGGAGATTTGATTGTCGTCCACGACCCGCACGAGCGTCTTCTGAACATCTTCGATAGATTCACCCGGAAGGACGCGGCAATTTATGGTAGCTTGCGCCCTTTGCGGCAAGGCGTTAAAGGCATGTCCGGCTTCGAGCATAGTTGCTACGCACGTGGTGCGTAGTTGCGCATTGTAGGCGGGCATCGCGGAAAGGCGAGCCAAGGCAGCGGGGTCAGGCCGCCCCGAGGCAACCGAATTCATCGCTGCGCCAATTTGCGGGTCCTCCAGCGGGGCAGCCCGCTCGAGCCAGGAGCGTGTTGTTTCGTTCAGCACCACCGGAAAATCGTATTTTGAGAGGCGCGCGAGGCCTTCCGCCAGATGGTAGATCGCGTTGTCCCTGGTTGGCAGCGAGCTATGTCCGCCTGAGTTCCTGACTTCGAAACTGTAATTGACGAATACTTTTTCGCTTGTCTGCAAGTCGTTGCGTAAAGGTTTGCCGTTTTTTAAACCCACCCTACCGCCTTCATTCAGCACGAACTCGGCGTCGATCAGATCGTGATGATTCTTGATCATCCACTGGATTCCCACGGCGTCCCTGTCGCCAATCTCTTCATCCGTCTCGAGCAATAAGATAATGTCGCGATCGGGTTTGAAGCCTTCCTGTTTGTAGCGGATCAGATTGGCGACAAACGTCGCGGCCATGAATTTATCGTCCCCAGAACCGCGCGCATAGAAATAACCATCCTTTTCGAGAAGTTTGAACGGGTCGACCGACCAATCCTCGCGTCTCGCTTCCACTACATCCAGATGAGCCATCAACAAGATCGGCTTGCGCGCGCCAGTGCCGTGCAGCCGCGCCACCAGATTACCCTTGCGCGGCGCGGGGTTGAACGCCTGGACGTCGGCGCCGGAATATCCTGCCGCTCGCAACCGCGCAGCCATCGCCTCCGCCGCCTTCGAGGTGTCTCCGGTTGCGGTGACAGTGTTGATTTCAACGAGTTCCTTGTAAATGTCGCGGGCGAGTTGCTGGTTCGGAGAAAGCGTCTGTGCGGTTACTGAAAATGGCGCACTAATCATCGCAAGGAAGATGGAAATCAGCGCCCTGGGCCGCTTCATAAAATTCATAGCATGCTCCTTTAAAACAGAACGGTGGCGTTTGCGTCCATGCCTCGCCAAAGAAGTTTTAGATGCAGTCGTTTACACCGGAATCCACCGAACTCGGTGTGGCAATCGGAATTGCAGCAAAGTTGGCTATCTTCGTCCGGTCGCAAGCTGCCAGCGCTCCATACCGCGTGCGTGCTTAGGACTGGGGATCGGTTGAGGCATCTGCGCGAGCTTGGGCAAACGGAATAGGACTCCTATCAGCAGCCACAGATAGGCATTATTCACGAAGTTCTGATATGCCACAATTCCGAAATACATAAGCAATACGAGCAGGACGACCGCGTACCACCAAATCGCAAATCCAATCGGGAAATAGACGGTTTGGCGAAGCTGCCTAACGATACGCCAGCCGGTCCAAAGTAAGGCCGAAACCCAAAAAATCCAAAGTAAAAGACCGAGAATTCCCATTTCCACGACTAGTGAACCGTAGCCGCTCTCGACGCCAATATTGGCCGCAGGGGCGTCAACGAGACGTGAGACATACTGCATGCCCAGCGAGTTCAACCCAGTGCCATAACCGTAGACCCATCGCTCATGTTGAAATGCCAAGACCAGGTTACGAACTGGATAGTCCCAGCTTCGACTGGTGAACTCCGAGCCCTCGCCTTGGAAAGCCAAGGTTTCCGACAAAAAAGCCCAGTTGGGACCAATCGCGGCGGGGAATACCTCCGCCATCAGAATCAAAGCAATTCCGCCGAACAAAAAAGATCGGCGAAGTGCTTTCACCAAACGATGTCCCTGACCCCACTTCCAAGGCGCACCCCAGAGAAAAGCGGCGGACATTACGAAACTGCTGCCGAGCACGAAGACGAATGGAGTGCGGGTTCCAGTAACCATAATTCCTACGGTAGCAATACCGATTGCTAAGAATCCGTACTTGGCGCTCCGGCGGCTCAGCAGCAAATATCCTAGGGCGCCAAACACAAGAATCCAAAGCAAGATGAGGTAGAAAGAGAAGCGACCGGCGCTGACGAATACGGAACTAGTTGCGAGAACTTCTTGGTGCGTGATAGGCGAGAATCGTGTGACATGGGAGAGCGCGTATAATTCCGCCGCACTATCCTCGGGGGTCAGGAAAGTAATGCCGAGCACGGATTGTGCGATTCCTAACCCGGCAACAACAGATCCCACCACAATGTTCACAAGCAGGAACCGTTCCAAATCTTTCGGGCGCTCCAGCATCGCGTAACCTAGAAGCATTAATGGGGCGTAGTAGAAATAGAGTTTTAGCCCCAACAATCCGTAAAGAATATTGGGCGACCATGGGTTAAACACTTGGATGACGGCAAACCAGAAGAAGATCAGCAAGGGCAATTGGAAGGGAATCTTAAAGAATTCCACTCGTCGCTTGTGCTTGGCAATGAAAAACGACATGTAGGCAACGCCAATCAGAAAGTCCTTGGCAAAATAAATGGTCATACTGTTGCCGAGATACTTCCTGGCCATGTCCTCGAAGAGGAGCCAAACTAAGAAGAGTAGGACGCCGGTACGCCAATCATTGAGGATCTGGACGATTAAGGCGCAAACCACCACGACGAGACCAACCATTACCAGCGTCTTATCTGAACCAGCAACGATCCAAATTGCCAATTCCCAAATACCGCCGACGACAAGCAGTCCGAAAATCAGGCTTTTGATCTGACGCTTGCCGCCGATTGTCCCTACATCCAGCTGCATACCGTTTTAGGCGTCTCCCAAATTAAGGAAGGAGGATTATGACTATCCTCGTTGAATGCTGCAATAGCGAAACGCGGCCGTTGTGCCTCTATTCATTCCCTCGGCAAAGGTGGCTTTTGTGGCTTAGTGTGGCCGAGGAAGTGAACACTATTAAGCCTCCTGCGCGATTAGTTTCAGTTCGTTCTTTTCGAGCTTATATGTACTCGTATCCCGCTGCCTTAATCCTGGCCTATTGCCGGTGGCGCGCTTTCGCCAAGCCGGAATTTTTTGACCTATGCGGGCGCTTATGGCTTTCTTCCCCGCGCGTTTATTCCATTGAAGCCTGTTCCGATGTAGACGTCGACGAGCCCTGCGTCCGCAAACCACTGGCGCACCGTCTCGATGGTTTGCGGGTGGTCGTGCTCGGGCGAAAACATATCGAGCGCGCTCAAGATTTTCACCTGCTTGAGTTCCTCATCGGTGAAATCGAGTTTCGGTTTGTGTGAGATAGGCCCAATCGGAATCAGGTTGCCGATCAGCTTGCCGATCAGCGGCACTTTATACAAAGCCTTCTTGAGCTCAAAGGCCGGCGGAATCACCCAGATGAGCACCTTGTGAACTCGCTGCGGACCCATCCAGGTGAGCCAGGGGCGGGCCCAGTATTTCAGCGGAGGGAATAAGCCTGTATGACGTTGGTAGCAATCAATAACGATTTCGCCGCCCGGACGAATACAGGGCACCAGGCTCATAAATGCCTTGCGCACGTCGGGACAATGCTGCAGCACGCCCATGCAGTAGACTTTATCGAACGATTCGCGGCGCAGCGGAATTTCATAAATGCTGGCCTGAAAGATGTTCACTCGGGAGGAGTCGCCATTGTTCTTGAAATTCGCTTCCACGGCGTTGCTTAAATCAAAGGAGAAAACTTCGGCGCCGGTCTCGAGCGCAATCTGCGTAAAGCGGCCCATGCCGCAGCCGGCCTCCAGAATCCGCTGACCTTCCATTCGGGACGGCCATTGCGTGGTGACGAAGAAGCGTTCGCGGCTCAGATCGTTTCCCATGTGCCGGTCGAGCTGCAACTTGTCAAAACGGTTCCACTGGTAACCGAACGTCTGCGCGTATTCCTCACTGGGAACAAATCTGGGCATCGATCGAACGATGGGAAATGAACGCGTGCAGGACGTGCAGACCAACTTCCCTTCGGCAATCGTGCCATTATTTCGCGCGGAGGAAGTTACTTCCAGGCGCAGCGGCGAGCCGCATTGCGTACACGCGAACCATTCCGTAAATTTAACGTCCATCTTTCTAAGTTCACTCCCTGCATTTATCTTATGTGCGCCACTTCCGTTTGTTTGGAGGCCGCACTGCCGATTGAGTCTTCAGCCGGTTTTCCCAAGGTATCGGCATAGCGGGTCGCAATTGCGCGCCAGGAAAAAAATTGGTCATACGCGCGGCGACTACGATCGGCAAGTGATGCCCACAGCGTTCCGTCGACGAGTACTCTCTCCAGCGCCGCGGCGAGCGCCTCGCGGTCACCTACGGGGACAGGAATAATTCCCGCCTCCGTAATAGGCCAGCCGGTGTCATGCCCCGCATAACACACCAGCGGCAACCCGCTTGCAATTCCGGCGATGGCGCTGCCTCGTCGACTGGAGATCTCGCTGCGCACAAATAGCATCACATCGGCGCGCGCCAGCATTCGACTGACTTCTTCTGGAGAAAGCACACCGAGAGTTTCGACTTCTATGCCTGTGCCGGAAAATTCCGACTGTAGCGCTGAATTCGCCTCCAGCGAGCCGCGGCCGAAAACTATAAGCCGCAGCGGCCCCACGGCAATTCTCGCGCGCTTCAAGGCAAAGCTGATGTTTTCCACCTCCGTTGCCATGCGCGGGCCGGAGGTCACGCAAAAAACCGCAACGGTCTTGGCTTCAGTCGATCGCGTGTGAGCGGCGACAGGCGTTTCCGGACAATTCGCGCCAACCGGGATATAAACGGCTTTCTGGTGTGCGGCCGGCAACCAGAACACCTTTTCAAGAGGCACAGGAAAAATTGCGCGCTCCGCAATCGCATAAAGTTTTTTCAGGGCGTAAACGTGGCAATGCTCGCGTACGCGGGCAATTGCTCCCCGGCCGATGGCGGGCCCAAAATCATGAAAAACTACGCCGCAGCGCACGCCGCTTGTCCGCAAGACGGCAAGTATTCGCGGCGCCTGCAGTGGAAAACCCCGGCGGGACCATGCCAAGGTGGTGTATTGCAGTAGAACCCAGCGTCCGCGCCAAGCCTTGGCTTTCACACGCAAATCCGCAAGCGCGGCGTTCCAACCATGCTCCGCCCAGTCTAATCGGACCGTCTCCAGCTGATAGCCGAATTCTCCGAGGGCGCCGCCAAGCCATGCGCAGTAATCGGCCACGCCGTCGGTGGGCTCATCACGGCGGCCCAGGAGCGCCACGATGGGTTCCGGCTTCATTTCGCCACCAACTGCGGCGCCACGGCCATTTTATTTCTCCACCAGATAGCTACCGATGACCAGTGCGTCCATTCCGGAACTGAAAAATGTGCGCACGGCATCTGTCGGCGTATTGACAATCGCTTCGCCGCGCAAATTGAACGACGTATTCATGACCACGGGAACACCGGTTCGCTTCCCGAACTCGTTAATCAGATTCCAATACAATGGATTGATGTCTTTTTCGACGGTTTGCGGCCGGGCGCTGCCGTCCACATGGGTTACCGAGGGAATGATGTCGCGCTTCTCCGGTCTCACGGGATTGGTGAGGATCATGAACGGAGAATCACAGGCGTGTTCTAGATATTCGCCCGCCACTTCCTTGAGCATGGAAGGCGCGAACGGGCGCCACCATTCGCGAAACTTAACCGCGTTGTTTACTTTTGCATTCATTTCGGGATCGCGCGGGTCGGCCAGGATCGAGCGGCCTCCCAAGGCGCGCGGGCCGAACTCCATGCGGCCTTGAAACCAGCCAATAATTTTCCCGGAGGCCAGCAAATCGGCGGTGGTTGTGGCTACATTCTCCAATTTTACGGCGCGAAGTTTGTAAGTTCGCAGCGCCTTTTCAATTTCCGCATCGGAAAATTCCGGGCCGAGGTAAGCGTGGCGAAGAGGCCGCATCGGCAGGCGGCCGCCGTTGTCCAGGTAGGGAGCGAGCACCGCGCCCAGAGCCACGCCATCGTCCGAGGCCGCAGGTTGAACGAAAATATTGTCGACCATGCCCGACGCTTGGATTTTTCCATTGGCTTTGGAGTTGAGCGCAACTCCGCCGGCGAGGCATACGTTGCGGCAATTCGTTTTTTGCGTCGCGAGTTTCACCAGCGCCAGCATGGCCACTTCGCAGGCGTCCTGCACTGCGAACGCGACATTTTTGAAACTTTCGTCTATCTCACTTTCGGGCCTGCGTTCCGGGCCCAGGCGTTTGGCAATCGCCGAGGTGCCATTGCTCCGATCGAGCAGCAATTGTGAGTTGACGCGATACGATTCATGGTTGAGCGAAATAAATTCGTTCAGGTTAACGCCCGGAGTTCCGTACGGGGCCAAGCCCATCACTTTCCATTCGTCGCTGTTGGGCACAAAGCCGAGATACTGCGTAAACTGCGCGTAGAAAAGACCCAGCGAATTCGGCCACGGAATCGTAAGCACGTGATCGAGACGCCCGCCATGGCCGTACCAGATGGAGCTCGCTTCCCAGGCGCCGCGTCCATCCATTACAACGACGGCAGCATTGTCGAGTCCGGAATAAGAATACGCGCTGATGGCGTGCGCCAGATGATGATCCACGAAACGCATTTTGGCGCGCGTCTGGCCGAAGTAATTCGCAAAAGGGCGAAATCCTCCGTCCTGGTGCGTCATGCTGCCGTACAGCCGCGCTGAATTCAGCACATTCGAATAGGTCACCGGATATCGGCCTCCCAAAAAACACTTTAGATCCGTGGCAAACATTCTGCGCGGAGCGGGCCATCCCTGGCAGATGAAATCGAGCTGGTTGGCGGGAACCTTCGCGAAGTCCAGGCAAGCGCGGATCGCGAGTCGCGGAAAACTGGCATCATGCTTGATCCTGCTGATGCGCTCCTCGGCCACGGCAAAAAGTAGCTCGCCGTCACGCGCGATGCATGCGGAAGAATCGTGCATCTGCGAATAGTTGAAACCAAGTGTGATCATCTACGCGCGTCTGCTTCCTGGTCGCGGATTCGATTGAAGTAAATCAAACCGAGAACCATCAAGAAAACTCCTCGCCGACTCCCCTTCCTTCGGAAATGCGCAAACTCGAATCACTGACATGGTGAATCTCAGCGCCGCTCCTCGCAGAACATACTTTAACCTCTCCGGCAGAATTCAAGAAGGAGCGCGAGCGCAAGATTACGAGCAAAGCACCCAGAAGTACGAAAAACAGCAGAACGCCCACCCCTATCACCTCGCGCGCCGCGAGGATTAGAGGCCTTCTGGAACCTCTCCAACGCTTCCAGTTAGAATGACGCGCACAACGTGCACGACATGCACAGATGCTTGCCTAACGGAACATAACGGTCGGGCTGTTCGCGATAGCTGTATCTATGTCACTCTAGCTGCCCCGCTCCTCTCTTCCTCGGTTTCTCGGGTTTCTCGTGCCTTTCGGAGTTCAATACAGTCATCGCAGTGCGGGTCTCCAGCATCATGGGACAGTATATTCCGTGACCGAGCGGATTGCGCGATTAGCCAACGGATTTCCGCATTATGCTCACTCCCTTGGACTGTATGCCGCATTCAATGCAATCGAATCAGGTAGGACAAACGTGATAGACGATGATGTTCTTGAAGCGACAAAAACCGCGGTGCAAAAATCGCACTCCCTGTATAGCGACTACCGTAAGCAACGATTAGTCCGCGAAGGCAGACTATATTCGCCAAAGTTCCTCGCGCGTGTGCGTTAGCCGAAGTGGACGAACGTGGATATTTTCCGGCGGCGGCCGTCAGCTTGCCAATGTGCAGGATGATGGGCAAAAAGTACTATATCCCGAATTTTTCTAGAAGCCATCATAAGTTCTAGACATCTGTTCGATTTCTGTGAACCAAGCCGCGGTTCAGTTCTGAAAAGGATCGGGAAACCTAGACGAATTCGCTTTCGTTTTGTTAATCCGATGATGCAGCCTTTTGTGATCATTCATGATTACTCGAATGGGAATTTAACGAATGAGTTTTTCGAAGAGACAAGGGCTGCGCTGAATATGGCCCAATGAACCAACCCGGAGGACTTGAGAAATGAATATCTCCATTAAGGCAATCCACGACGCTCCTGTTCTACCCGACGCAGGCAGTCCAAAACGTGCATCATTGCTGCCAAAGATTCTTGATCGCCTAGAAGATCCAAACGCTGCCGTAGCCGAAAAAATCCATCTGATCGCAATCGAAATTGCCGGCATTGCCCAAGGGATGCAGAGAAACGAAGAAATTGGCACCCCGGGGTCACAATCGAAGTCCCCTGTGGAACAGGTGAAGGTCCTTCGACTACTTTCCAGAACGCTGGTCGAGTCCTATGTCCCCGACACTCGCGACGCCTTAGACATGAATGGGCCGAAATTCCATTTTGTTTTCTCTAAGATTCTCGACTGTTTCAAGGACGCTCTAATGCAGGCAACACAAAAACCCCTAAAAGATGCTCTTAACCGAAGCATACTTAAGGAATTTGCCGATCTTATCAGAGAGCGCCAGGCAGATATTCAACGTGAGGTTGACAAGCCCGAGTTTTCGTACGATGTCGAGCGAGACGTTCCGCACCGTTGATCGGCCCTCCTTTTTTGTACCATTCTAGGTTGTGTGCCTACTGCGAGCGGTCAACAAGATTCTCAATGGTCTTCATGGGATAGAAGAGGCGATTTGGTTGCGTCGGAAGGCATGAAATCGTTATTTCTCCGGCCCGCATACGAGGTCGCTTGTCATGAGGCTGCGCGGCCGCGCTCGTCGGATCGGAGAGTCTCCTTGGCTCCTCCGGTCCTGGACTTTCGATTCACATGCTGAATCCCGCTAAGGAGAACTTTGCCGCGTCGTTGCCAATCATTGATGACTACGCCGTAGAGTGGCGGGACTCGGATAAACTGAATAGTGTGTCCAGCGTCAGATACATGAGACGATGCGAACGACTCCAGCAATTCCGCCTGGTTGCTGGATCTGATTCACCTAGATCATGAGGAGACTATGTTAAAAACGAAGCCAGCCGTTCTTCTTGTCCTCGCGTTGGCTACATTGGCCACCGCCGCTTCCGCTTCTAAGGCACTCACGGCGTCGTTTAATGAAAAGGAACCTCACAATCGCGACGGCGCTGGCAGACGATCCATGGTGTGGCGACGCACCTTCTAACGATCCGGTCGCAATACATCGCCGTCGTTTCCGAGGGCGTAAACTCGATCGTCGAGGAGCAAAAATAAATGTTTAAGAAACTCGGCTCTCTGTTCTTGGCGTTCTTGCTGCTCGTGGCATCCACTTATCCACAGGGCGCGACGTCGAAGATTCGCTCGGCAGCGTCGCTCCCGGCGACGTGCACTTCGAGCAGCGCGAACGTCGCGGCGGACATTATCGTCGTCAGTTCCGTGTTCTATAAGTGCGGTCCAGCGGCGAACACCTGGTCTCGCCTCGACGGACAGGACGCGGTGAACGTGTGGTCCGCGAGCCAGCGCTTCAAGGGTCCGACCCCGTTCACGGACATTACCGGCTACGGGGCACGGGCGGTTAATTCCCTCCCGCAGACGAGGGCCACCATTTCGGCGGGTAGCCACAACGCCTCGCTCGCCTCCCCTAGTACGCTTCAAAACGGCGATGGTTTCACGATCCAGGGGGCGGGCTCGACGAACACGATGGCGACGCCGGGGGCACCGACCGTCACGCCGAGCATCGCATCCGCTGGAACGACTACCGGGCTCGTCGTCAGCACCGCTGCGGCTTCCACGACGTACTCCTACAAATGCATGGTGCGGGACAAGCTCGGAGCGCTGACCGCCGCCGGACCTGCGACCTTGACGACCACGGGGCAGGCGACGCTCGGGGTGCAGACCGCGACCATAACAACCGCCACCCTCTCGAAGGACGTGATTACGTTCAATACGTCCACAACCACACCCATTAGGGTCGATTCGCGTGTTGATGTCACCGGGACTTCCGTTTCTGACTTCGATGGCCGATACATTGTTGCGACGGTGGGCTCCGGCACATTCACGGTAAAGAATGTCGGAATTGATAGCCGGGGCATTGGCTGGAAGGCAAGCCAGTACGCCTCATCGTCCGGCGGGACGGTCACCTATATCGTTAGCAATCACGTCGTCTGTCCGCAAGTAATGGGTGCGTGGGAATACTTCCTCTATGGCGGCCCAGGTGTTGCGACGTTCAACCTGATCGGGCAGTCGCGCGTGAACGGGGACACGTGGGTCGAAACGTTCATCGACGACTACGGTCCGACTTACATGGCGAACCAGCTCTTCCCGTCCTACGTGCCCACCACCGCCCCTTCCGTGGCAACTAACGATCCGTTAACGACTACCATCGTCTCAGGTGGCGGCACAACTTCGCTCGTGCTGGAGGCCGCCGCAGCGAATTCCGTGACAGGTGCGACCGCCCTCTTCGACGACGGACCGGCCATCCTGGCGGCGGCCACGACGGCGGCGGCCAATCGAAGCACCCTGTTCATCCCGCCGAGTGGCTTCAGTTCCTATTGGATAAACTCTTTTCTGCTTCTTCCGAACACATTGAACGTGCGGCAGATCGGCAACGTGATTGAAAGCGAAACGATGGAGTTGCAGGACTCGACGACCTGGAGCGGAGACTGGAGCGCGAACGGCACTGCCCAGTTCGGGACGTCCAGCAATGTATTCTTCAACACAACCGCGAATCCCGGAATCTACACCAACGGACTCACGCTAAATTTCTCCAACATAGGATTCGCCACGTCCGCGACCAACGGCGGAACGCTCCTCGTGATGAACAATGTCTACCAGGGATCGTTCGACAACGTGACGCTCTACACGGGCCGCGGGGGCGCGGCAGGGGACTACCTCAGCGCACCGCTCGTGCTGCATTCCTACAACGCGGGCGGAAACAACTTCCACTTCAGCCGCACACTTTTCACGTCAGGTCCCTCTCAGACACAGACGTCATGGACGCCGATTTTCCACATGCCCACCAACCAAGATGGCTCAGGCAATCCTACGGGCGGGTCTTACTTTGTAACATGCGAGGGTTGCTTCTTCAATCGTCGAGGTATCGAGGTTGACAGATCGGGGCAAATCTTTAATTTCTACGGGGGCGGCTATCGACAGGGCGGGATTACCCCGTTCTTCACCTTTGTGAACAACAACGGCTTCAGCACAATCGACATTCTCCTCAACGACTTCGAACAGGATACTGAGACAGCCGGAACCGTCGCGCTGTGGTCATTGAATGGCGCTTTCGCTAACGCGAACATAAACATGATCTCAGTCAACAACGCCACTCAGGACGTTAATGGTATCCCACCGCCGTTCACCGGCAATCGTCCGGGGATGGTCTGGAACTTCGGTGGTTCGATGGGAACACTGCCGACCCGTGGTACGGTTAACAATTTCTCCGGGACTAGCCGAACCTACCCGTACAGCTTGAGCACATTGGTAAGTCCTGCCCAAGAAACGCACTTTCAACTCTTCGAGCCGACCGACTTTCCCGCAGGGCATCCGCTGTTTTGGGACTTGGGCCAGCCGTCCAACATCTCAGCGGGCGCGGCGACGGCGGGAGGGTCGCTCACAGCGAGTACGACGTATTTTTACCTAGTAACGGCGGTAGGCGTAGATGGCGGGGAGACCACATCGTACGCGACACCCTCTTCATCCGCTACAACCACAACCAACAAAACAATCCACGTCACGTGGACAGGGGTTGCGGGAGCATTAGGTTACAACGTCTATCACTGTTATGCCAACTGCACCCTACCGGATGGCCGCCCCAGGACAGGCAACTACTATTTTGTCGCCAACACTTCCGGCGCCTCGTACAGCGACACGTTCAACGGGAATCCTATTCAGCCGCCCGGTACGACCGGAACCGGATTGGTCGGGTTGAATGCGACCGAAATCTACTCGCCGCGGTACATCACGACGAGCCCGCTCGTCAGCGGCGTCAGCCATACGGCGACCGACACTGCGCCGATCACGGCGGACCATCTCTACAAAAAGCCGGACATGGATGGGACGTACGCGCTCGACCTGAGCGGCACGACCAGCACGATCATCGGGACGGCGCTCACAGCCACGTGCGATTCCGGGACGGTGGCGATCGCAGGAGCTGTCGCCGGGATGCCAGTCCACGTGAGCACGACGGATGGAACGGACCTCGGCGGCGCGTTTAACGTTCGAGCCTCGGTCACGACCAACGGAACGGTGACGATTTACGTGTGCGGCACCGGGACGCCACCGACGAAGGCGTACAACGTCCGCGTGATCAAGTAAAAAGGAGAACTAGAAACAGAGTTCGGCCAGAAGACCGCACCCGAGGCAACTGAGCAAGCTAGCTTCGCTGCGCGCGCGGTTCTCAGGGCGGTTGGCAGGTCCGGCGCTGGACCTCCTGCACGGGAGCACCAACCAGTTGGGATTCCCGGTCGACGCTTTTCGTGGATCGCAGCTATTACAACATCCTGTGAGTTCAAATTTTGAATGGACGGCCAGCTTTTTGTAGAGTGTACTGTGAGAACTCGGACGATTGCAGGGCATAGTGCGTTTATCGCTTTGTGTGCCAGTGTTACCATTTGCTTTCTGATTGGTTGTGAACAGAGTTGACAAACGCCAAGGCAAGCGAGCGGGGTAGATGAATGCAAATCCCATGCAATCTTTAACGCAGGTAGTCTTACGAGTGAGAATATCCTATGAAGTCAAGAACATCTCTTCGAAATCCGATACGTCATCGCTGAAATCAACAGTTCAGAAATATATGGGGCCAATGCTTTCCTAAGCGAGCGCAAACAAGAATTCGCCCGACTCATGAAAGCGGAAGGGTCCTGCATCTGCGAATAGTTGGACCCAAGGCATCACTGCTTGCGTGATCTCAATTTCGACCCGCGACACCACGTCATTGGAGTGTTTTCGCCGGTTAAGTCTTCGATCGCGCTACCCGCCGCATCAATCGATTTGCGAACCGCAGCAAGATCCAGCGAGGCGCCGCGCCAGCTCTTTCCGGCCATCTCAGGGGACAGCCCCAACAGGCTCGCGACTCCACGGCTGACTCCTCGAAATCCGAGTGTCCAGGGAAAATCGACGATTTCCCATGCCATCCGGCCCTTCCAGTTCATCGTCATCGCGGATACAGAGTTAAATTGAAACAGAAACACGCCGCCGACCTTGAGAACACGAAGCATCTCTTGGATATACCGGAGAGCAAATTCGGGTGCAGGCATATGCTGTAGAACAATGTAGCTGAAAGCGAAATCAACAAATTCATTATCCAGGCCTGATAGATCGATTCCATTACCAAGCATCCAATTAACATTCGAAGCGGACTCAGACAAGACTCGTGCGTGACGCAACATTTCCGGGGAGATATCAATGGCGTACACGTGCGAAAATCTGTTCGCGAAGCTTCGTGTCATCCGGCCGGCGCCGCATCCCAGTTCCAACATGGTTCTGCCTTGGGGCTCCCAGCCGCACTGGTTGAACACCGGTGCAACAAGCCGTTGAAAATCCTCTTCGCCCGATTGGAAAAATGTTTCTAGATTCCAATCCTTCCGCCAGGACGCAATATAATGGAACGCGTCCTTGCGCGCCCTTTCATCCCAATCCAGCCGCATTAAATCGGTTGTTTTCATGCCCACTGGGCCCCCTCGCATCGATTACTCAGGCCGACCAAATCCCGCCTGTGCTAGCCGCTCCAGGGCGCCTTTTTTCCGTTTACCAGGCAGGCAAAGAACTTCACTGAATTCGCCATGTTTGGCCAGATCCCACCGTTCCAAATGACGAAACGACAGCTGATACACGCTATAGCCTCGAGTTGATAGAAACTCCATCACATCCCAGGCTGAAAATCCTGCTTGTTGCAGCACAATTGCATTAATCTCAAGAATTAGAAAAGGCTGAAACCGGTCAATCGAATTCTCCGCTCCTCGCAGCACAGCGGGTTCCGAACCCTCAGCATCCAGTTTCATCGCATTGAACCGCGTAATACCTGCGTCGCGGAACCAGTCGTCGAGCGAGATAGCCCGCACATCCACGCGCTCGCCCGTCCCGAGATCACGTACGTTGGCAACGGTTCCCCATCCGGATTCGTCCTTGTTCGAAGTTCTCTCAAATGTGAGTGTTCCATTACTGTGCCAGACGGCAGCGTGCACCGTCTGCGCCCAAGGAAATTGCTTCAGATTACGCGCGAGCCGCTCATACATTGCTGGATCGGCCTCAAATGCCGTAACCTGCCCGCCTGCACCAACACGATGCGCTGCCGCCACAGCGTGGTAACCAATATGCGCCCCAACATCGCAGTATCCATCGCCGGGTTTCAGCAACACATCGAAACAGTGCCGAACATGTTGCTCGTATACACCAGCCCACATCCGTCTTTGAATTCGGTCGGTTAGGTCGACCTCAAAACGAATACCCGGCCAGGGTGATGCCACTCCAACCTTGCCATTTATCCAGCTCGTAAATTTTCCCAGGGCATCCACAACCCGTCCCTGTCCGGGCAGACAGTGACGTCCCCATCGCATATTGCCGAGACCCCTGGCGGCAGCTTCTGAGAGGGTAGCGCTCATCCCGCGGCCTTTCGCACTACGAGCGACTTTGTGGGCACGGCTCGGGCTATCACGCGCCGAATTCGATGGAGGCCACTGTCCGTATAGCTAGTCTTCATTCGATAAAATACGCGCGGAGGCATGATCAGGGCTACGCCAAGCACCATCGCCTGAAAGATGCGGTATCCGAGCGAACATCTGTCGAACCTTAGATTCCAGGCCTGCTGTTCCACGCGGAATGTCTCCCACGGGCAGCCGCCACGCACGCTAAGGCGGAGCCGTTCGGCCTCAACCCTACGATTCTCGAGGAGGGCATCTATGATCTCCAGGGAGATTCCGAAATCCTCTAAGCGATCCGCTAGTTGACTTATCAGGCATCCTAGCGCGTCTGATTTCCGTTTCGCCTTTCCAAGATCGAACGTCCCATATTGATAAAGGTTACCTGGGTGGAGGCGATAATTGGTCAAAGGCTTTTCAATCACCAGCGCCCCCGACAATGCAACAGCAAGTGTGGCGAGGTATTCATCTGCTTCAATGACGATGCCTTCAGGAACCGGGAGGATTTTGTCCAGCACGGACTTGCGGATTGCCAAGCGACTGGTTCCCATGTAGGCCATCAATTCACGGAACCAAATCCCTTCTTCCGCTGTGCGGAAGAAGCATCGATACACGCGGTCCGGAGTATTGACGAAAAGCTTCTCTCCTTCCGCGTTCACCTCGAAAAGACCATTTCCTACGGCGCCGATTTCCGGATTTGCTTCAAACTCTGGCAAGACGGAGCGCAGCTTGTCTCTCTCCCACCAGTCGTCGCCATCCAGAAACGCGATGATCTCGCCGCGGCACTCGGGGATACCTGCGTTAAATGCCGATGCCTGACCTCCGTTTTTCTTACACAGTACGCGCACGTGTGGTTCAAAACCACGAATGATTTCCGGCGTGCGATCGGTTGAGCCATCATCCACGACAATAATCTCCACGTCCGCGATGGACATATCCTGTTCAAGCACGCTGTTGATAGCCTGCGCGATAAACTGTTCATGGTTGTACGTGTCGATTAAGACGCTTAGGCGCGGCTTCGGCATGATCTTACCATTCCTCCCTAAACGATTCAGGGCTCCGGCCATATCGACCGCGCCAGGCGTTTCTGCGAAGCACCTTACTTGGTTCCTGTAGATGCTTCCGGTCTGGTGCGCTGCCTCAGTCCTAGCCGACGGCGTAAGGGTCGCGTCAGGCCCAGCAGCCCGAACCATACAGAGTTGCGAGCGCCTATGGCCTTACGCTTCGCCTGTACGATCCAATGATAATAGTTCGGACGCAGACCATTCGGCGTAAGTCGATGCGTCGCGTTGTCAATCGTGGCAAAGTGCCCCTTGCCCAGGAGGGCTTGGTTCTGTCGTGCTTCGACATCCTGCCAAAGACCTTTTTGCCCGCCCGGGTGATGTGAGTAGTCGTGGTTTTGATGAATTGCGAGCACAACTTGCGTCACATCCACTACTGGCACGCCAACCGAACGGACCTTCCAGAGGAGCCAGTTGTCATATCCCGGCCTACCGACGGCAAAAGGGGGCACCTGCCGGTACAGCAGGTGCCTCGGAAATAGGAAATAATCAATCCATTGCGGCGGCCGAAGCCTGCCGCACTCGCGGGCCATAAAACGGAGGCGTTGACCCCAGTCGGGCTCAGAAAAATCCCATGGCTGGGTAATATCCACATCGCAGCGGCGGCCGACCATCAGGGAACGCTCATGAATTTGGGCCAATCTTGTGGAGGCAGCGAGAAAGTCATCGGTGAGCAAAATGTCTGCATTGAGGAAGCATAGCCGGTCGCGCCGGGCCAGACGGTCGGCGCGATCAAACAAGCTCGAGAGCAATGGTGTTCCCAGTGAGTTCCGATCAACCTCTGGTTCGTGACGTGCTCCAACCGCAAATGCGACTTCTGCGGCCCCGTCTTCGTTGCCAAATAAGATGACTTCTGCGTCTGGATGCACGAGTTTCCAACTGTGGATGGCATTGCGCTGAATAATGCCAATGTGCCCACGAAACGGTTTGGGTGTAGAAAAAAAGGTAATCATCGTCGTTTTCTGCTAACGCTTCCCAATCGATCAGATCCTTTCTAGCCAGATAGAAGAATATGTGTCGGTCCCAGTTCCCTTCCGCTGGTCATACCCCGGAACACTCTGGCGAAGGAATTCTTCATCTTTAAACCGGATTAGAGGGAGCGAGAGCCGGATCTGGAACTCGGAATTGTGACAGAGAAATGCCTGAAGCAGCATCGCTTCAGTCCAAAAAACCGGCCAGTCACGTTCGAAGACCCAGGTCTCAGGCGGGAACGGAGTGTTATAGGGAAACGGGACATCGTGGATATGGACGATAACACCCTTGTTAAGCCGCGGCAGGATCTCGAGATAGAGATAGGACACGTCGCCATCTATCTTCAATGCGTGGGTCGAGTCGATGAACAACACATCGCCCGCGCCCAATGCTTCAAATAGGGAGCAATCAACCGCCTGCACATCCTTTTCGATGAGGTTGATTCGGGCAAGCGACCGCAACTTGTCGTACGGGAAGGGCTCGATACAAGTGATTTCCATGGGCCGGCCTTCTACTTCATTCTGCCGGGCGACGCGGTACGCGTAGTATGTCGAGAGTCCTGCGCCGATCTCAAGATAGTGGCGTGGGCGGTGATGTCGGAGCAAAAAATAAAGTGTCATTGCGTCCAACGGGGTATACCCCTCACCATAGCTCTCCCTCTTGAGCTCCGCATAGCAGGGTAGGGACTCGAATTCAGCCAGGAACTGCGCGGCCACGCAGTTCCAGAGACCCCTCATTTGATCCAAATCGATTTTCAAACCGGGTAGCTCGCTCGGTCTCGACCAGCGACGCCGATTCTGTTGGAGGCGGCGGAGGTCTGGCAGTGGCGAGTAATAGTCGGCGGCAAGCGTGACGTTCAAACCGTAGGCATTCAACTCCCAAGCGTTGAAATAGGAACTGATCCAGCCATGTTTCAAGGCGGAGTGCCGGAGGGCAGCGCGGACAACGGCACGCTTCGCGGTGCTGATACTCATCCAAATGGTTCGTGGGACGATCCCACGCAGAGTTGCCTTAAACCCTCGTTGCACGAGCACGCTCCTTGTAGCTCATAATTTCTGGACCTCCCAGTGGACGGAGTGTCAGGGAGATCGCAGAGGGGCAGATGTCACGGCGCGAAAGAGCAGAGATCACTCCGCACGAATTCGTGCTGGCAGTCAAAAAAAAGTCCGGAGACGGAGCAACGTACTGTCTCAGCGTGGCAGAGATGATAAGCATTCTCAATTGCGGTCAGATCGCCTTCACTCTCTGGGTTTGCTCGCGTTCGGCGACAACCATTTCATTCAGGATGGTATCCAGGCTGCGCGTCACGCTCCAGTCAGGATAGTGGCTCTTCAGTTTCGCCAGATTCGAGATGTAACAGATGTGGTCGCCTTTGCGCGCTTGTTCCGAATAGGTCCAGTTAATTTTTCGGCCCGTCAGCGGTTCGATTCGCGCAATTGCTTCCAGCATCGAGACGCTATTATCGCGGCCTCCGCCGAGGTTGTAAACCTCGCCTGGCCTTGGATTGCGAGCAAACTCCTCAAACGCTCGCACCACATCAAAACTGTGAATATTGTCGCGGACCTGTTTGCCCTTGTACCCATGCACGGTATAGGGGCGGCCCGATAGAGCTACCTTCATCAGGTAAGAAAGAAAACCGTGCATCTCGACGCCCGAGTGCGACGGCCCGGTCAGGCATCCGCCGCGGAATATTCCCACAGCCATGCCAAAGTAGCGGCCGTATTCCTGCGCGTAAATGTCGGCGGCTACTTTCGAGGCTCCGAACAAGGAGTGCAGCGTGCGATCGATGCGGCAATTCTCATCGATTCCGTCGAAATCGGCTGGATCAGCGTAGTCGTAGCGCGTTTCGGTTTCGTGCAAAGGCTTTTCATTAGGCGCATCACCGTAAACTTTATTGGTACTCATGAAGATGAATGCGGCCTCGCGGCAATGCTGACGAGCGGCCTCCAGAAGATTCAACGTGCCGAGCGCGTTCACCTCGAAATCAAGCAAGGCGATGTCGGCTGCTTTGTCATGCGACGGCTGCGCCGCGCAATGAATGATCAGGTCAAAACGATGCTCGCGAAACAACCGCATGACGCCTTCGCGATCGCGAATATCGAGCGCGGTCGGCGTGAACCTTTTCGTGATTCCCTTTAGCCGCTCAAGATTCCACAGCGTGTCTCCCGGCGGGCCGAAAAAATCGCGGCGCATGTTATTGTCCGCGCCGACGACGCGATGGCCTTGCCGGTCGAAATATTCGACCGCTTCGGACCCGATCAGGCCGCTGCTTCCGGTCACGAGGATGTTCCAGGACTTCACTGCGCCGCGCCTCCCAGGACCGATTCTTCCCGCACAATGCCAGTGCCCAGGCTGAGATAACGAATCCCCTTGGCGGATTCCAGATGCTTCAGCGCTCGCCAGCAGTCGATGACCACTCGCGGCGAGGAGTTTCGCGCCCAACGCTCGCCGGGAATTGCCAAAAATTCGGCCCAGGGAGTGGCCAGGACAATGACGCCGCTTTGTGCTATGCACTCTTCGGCAGACGCCGCAAGATGAACCTTATCGCCGAGAGTGCGGGAGGCGTGCGCGCGGCCCTCAGGATCAAACGCGATAGTGCGCACATTGCGCTTGGCTAATTCTTGTGCCAGGAGCAGGCCCGCGGCCTGTTCCGTCACGTCCGTGTTGGGTTTGTACGTCAGGCCGAGAATTCCGGCAGCTTCGCCGGCGCCCAGATGTTGCTGCACCGTATCCGCAAGGCGATGAATCTGCGCGCGATTAAACTCATGCGTCGCTCGAGGAAGATCAGAGGACGCGCCCACGCGATCCGCAAGAGCAATCAGCGCAACATTGTCGCGCGGAAAGCACGGACCGCCATAACTGATCGCGCCCTTCAGATACTTCCCTCCGATGCGCGAATCCAGTCCAATCGCCCCTGTAACCACGTCCACATTCGCTCCAGGAACTTTCTCACACAATCCGGCCAACATGTTCGCAAAGCTGATTTTCGTAGTGACGTAAGTATTCACCGCGAGTTTGGCGATTTCCGCATTGACCAGATTCATGCGCGCCACGGGAGGCCGGTTCTCGCACACGCTTTGATACAAGGATTCCAGCAGCGCGCCCGCGCGCGCATCGGATTCTCCGATCAGGAGAAAATCGGGGTTGAGGAAATCACGGATCACGCTTCCGAGCGCGATAAATTCCGGGCTGTAACACAAGCCGAAATCTTTTCCCGCTCGTTTGTGACTGATTTTCTCGAGCGTGTCGCGCACATCGCCACCGGTGGATCCGGGCATCACCGTGCTGGTCAGCGCCACGAGGTGGTAGTCGCGCTTGGAAGCCAGCGCGCGACCGATGGCTTCGCAGACGGGCAAGACGTAACGCAGCGAAAAACTACCGTCAGCGTCCGCAGGCGTGGCCACAACGATAAATGTAATATCCGAGTCTCGTATGGCGTCTTCAATGCTGTGCGTGGCCGTGAGCCGGCCCTGGGCCAAAATCAGAGTCTCCGCAAGACGCGGCTCAAAAATGGGAGGCACGCCGCGCGCGATCGCATCTACTTTCGCGCTGTCAGAGTCCACTCCAATGGCGAGCACTCCGCGCGCGGCCATTGCCGCGACCATCGGCGCCCCCAGCTTTCCCAGACCGATAACACTCACGCTTGTGGGCATGACTCTCCTGAATTCCAATTCTCCATCAGACTGCCTCCGTCTTGACACAAAGATGCCAGGCCAGACGCCACACCATCGCATGAGTGGGCGGTGCAGGCATCCACCGAAAATACCACTGCTTCCCGCATATGCCCATAGTTGCTTTGAACTTCCGTATCAAGCCGCGCACGGTTGAGGCCATGCGAGTATTCATTTGGATTTGACAAATAAGCTCGATTTCCAAATTAAAATGTAAAGATCCCTGTAATATCATTCACCGTGCACTTCCGACGAATTCGAGAATCCATAAGTTTGTGGCTGGCTCAAGACGCGGCACCGTCTCCGGTGCTTAAGCCGCTGCCGAAAAAATTCTATCGGCCAGACATCGACGGGCTGAGAGCGCTCGCTGTTTTGCCCGTTATTTTGTTCCATGCCAATCTGTTCTTCCCAGGCGGATTCGTCGGGGTCGACGTATTTTTTGTTATTTCCGGCTATCTGATAACGCAAATAATCGAGCCAGAGTTAAGCGCAGACCGTTTCTCGGTGGTTGTCTTTTATCAGCGGAGGATACGGCGAATCTTTCCCGCTCTCTTTGTTATGTTTGCCGTCTCGACGGTTATTGCCTATCTTGTTTTGCCACCATTGGACTTGAAGGATTTTGGGAGAACGCTGCTTGCCTCCTCCGCCTTCTACTCCAACATCCTCTTCGCCCGGCGGTCGGGTTATTTTGCGCCCAACTCTGAATTTGCACCTTTGCTTCATACCTGGACACTGTCTGTCGAAGAGCAATTTTATGTCTGCTGGCCACTGCTTCTCCGGGTTCTGAGTATCCCAACGGTGTCGAAGTGGAAGGTCCCAGCCTCGCTCTCTGTGTTCCTCGGCGCCCTGATGCTTAGCGCGCACTGGGTGAACACCAAACCGAACGCAGCATTCTACTTACTGCCGTCCAGGGCATGGGAGCTGGCGCTGGGCGCGCTGCTCTGTTTTCCGCCCTTATCCAGGATCCTGGAACGAATTCCACGGACAGTCGCTTCGCTTGCCTCGGTCGCTGGAATATTATTTCTAGGCATCGCAGCAATGACGTATGACAGTCTCACTCCGTTCCCCGGATTCGCCGCGCTGCTGCCGTGTACGGGCGCAGCCCTCATTATCGCTGCGGGAGAAGGAGGACCATCTATCGGTGGGCGCATATTGTCACTGCGCCCTTTGGTTTGGGTAGGTCTGATCTCCTATTCTTTGTACCTATGGCACTGGCCGATCCTGGTATTTGGCCACCTCCTGGCCAATCGCAATCTGGACGCGATTGAGCGCGGCGGCTTGATCGCCCTTACATTCATCGCGGCCTGGCTGTCGTGGCGATTTGTCGAGAGCCCGTTCCGCAATGCACAAGTTGCCAGATCCGGAAGCCCGAGCTGGGTGATTGCAGGTCTTGGGATAAGCGCCGCCTTCGTCGCGGTCGGTGCCATTCTCTTTGTGCACGACGGCTTTCCGGCGCGTGGACCAGACGTCAGCGGCTTCCTAGAAGACGTGGCCGCCGAAAAAACGTCACTTGAAGAATCCCCTTGCATGGTCCGAAGGGCATCGCTTCCCGGGGCTGAAGGCTGCCTCCTCGGTGCGCTATCTCCGGCCTCCCGGTACGAGGTTGTTCTGTGGGGCGATTCCCATGCTGCGCACCTCGCTCCTGCGTTCAACGAGGTCGGCCAACACCTTGGAGTGACGACCCGGGAAATCACGAAGTCCGGATGTCCTCCGGTTCCCGGTGTAAGATTCTTTCCGGTCTATGAGTCGCGGGTGGAATGTCCGGCTTTTAACGACGCTGCTCTCAGGACAGTACTCGGCGACAAACAGGTTCGTGTTGTCGTTCTTGCTGCTCGATGGGATGCCATGGTCAAAGGAGTCGTTGGATCATATGCCGGCAACGCGGCCC
This sequence comes from Candidatus Acidiferrum typicum, assembly GCA_025463105.1. Classification (GTDB taxonomy): domain Bacteria; phylum Acidobacteriota; class Terriglobia; order Acidiferrales; family UBA7541; genus Palsa-360. The sequence goes on from JAOAPW010000501.1 coordinate 27,701, forward strand.
TGCTTACGATGGACGGCACGCGTCCCTCAGTGAGTAACTCGCGCCAACTTTTTGTTGTTAGCTTACGAAAGGTGCTCACCGCGCTGCTAGACAGCGGCCGTCACGTGATTTTAGTTGGTGAGGTGCCGTTGCCGCTAGCGGCGGACTGTATTACCAGGGCGCGGTTCAACCTTCGGGATGAAAACCTTTGCGAAAAATCTGAAGGTACCGAGCTCGCTGAGACTGAAGACCTGGTGAACCAGGCGCTAC